>JAAUOI010000138.1 GCA_012036375.1 Allobrachymonas sp.
GGCGGCTATTCGAGCCAGTGCCGATGGTGGCGTTGCCCCGAGGCCACCCGAGCCGCCCCGTGTGCAAGGTGTTCGCCCCCACAGTGGAGCCCACCTGCGCATACACGAGGCTGGGGTTCAGGCTGGCTGCCACATAGAAGCCGCTGGCCAGAAACAAGCTGCGCAGCAAGGGGGTGATGCGGATGCGGTGTGCAAGGCGGCTGGGCTGGGCGGCGATGGCGTGGGCTGAAGTGTGCATGGCAAGCCTTTGAGCAAAGATTTGCACCAATTGTCAAAGCCTTGGCTGCGTTTGTCACTCATCCATTTGGACGAGGCACATGCGTGAATTTGCGCTTCTGCTGATTTGATTTTTTTGCTGTAATCATCCTCAAAGCTGATTTATTTAAACTATTTCAAACAATGGAATGCATGAAATAGAGGCTGAAAATTCACCTCCATTCACCCTGAATACGCTTGGAATCAATCCATGGGCATTTGCTTTTGTTTGAAATATTTAAGATAATTAATTTGTTAAGATGATTTCTAAAAATATTTCAATCAAAGGGCTGCTAGGCCAACTGCAATGGGATGCGCCTTACAGCTCGCAGGATTTGCAGGCGTTGGGCGTGCCGGCGGCTGCGCCTGCGCGGATGGCGCAAGCTGGCTGGCTCAAGCGCTTGGGGCGCGGGGTGTATCAGGTGCCATGCAGCTGGAGCTGGGCAAGAGCTTGGCATTTTTGGCGCGGCAGGTGCAGGGGCTGCATGTGGGCGGGAAAACGGCTCTGGCTTGGCGCGGCGTGCGGCACAACCTCGCGCATACGGAGCGGCTGCATCTTTGGGTGCAGCAGGCGGGGCAGTTGCCGCCGTGGTTCACCCAGCGCTTTGCTTGCGCCTATCAATCGACCCGCATTTTTGACGAAGCGTTGCCCGAGGACTTTGGCTTGGCGCCTTTGGCGGGCGGGCATGCGCAGGTGATGGTGTCAGTGCCGGAGCGGGCTTTGCTGGAGCTATTGAGCGATGCGGGCAAGCTGCAATCTTTGGAGGAGACGATGCAGTTGGCGGAGAGCCTGCGGCATCTGCGAGCCGATGTATTAGAGACTCTGCTGGCGCACACGACGCGGGTGAAGGTGGTGCGCCTTGCCAAGGCTGTGGCGCTGAACTTTGCGCTGCCTTGGGCGGATCTGGCCAGCGAGCATAGCCAGCGGCTGGGTAGCGCCAATCGCTGGGTGGCCGTAACGCGGGACAAGACAATTTTGCACTTGAAGAAATAAGCTTTGAGATGAACGCGAGCTACGTTAACACCGTGAATCTGCTGCTGGATATTGCACCTGCGGTGTTTGCAACGCCTCGCTTGGCGATGAAGGGCGGCACGGCGCTGAATTTGTTTGTGCAGGAAATGCCGCGCTTGTCGGTGGATATTGATGTGGCGTTTGTCGATCATGAGCCAAGCCGCGAGGCGGCGCTGGAGGAGATTGCCAAGGAGTTGCAACGCATGCAAATCGCTATTTCTGCGATGGGCTACGAGGCGCAGGCTCGCAACATGCTCGGCGGCGATGAGGTGAAGATCGTCGCGTTCAGCGAAGCGGCGCAGGTCAAGGTGGAGGTGAATTTTGTGTTTCGGGGCACGCTGCTGCCGCTACAAACTTGCTCTCTGAGCGCCAAGACGCAAGAGCTATTTGCCAAGAATATTCAAGCCCCGCTGCTGGCAACTTCAGAGCTGTATGGCAGCAAACTGGTGGCCGCGCTAGACAGGCAGCATCCGCGTGATTTTTTTGATGTGCGACAAATGCTGCACAGCCACGGGCTCACGCCAGAGATTTTGGATTGCTTTGTGGCTTATCTGGCGGGGCATAACCGGCCGATGCATGAGGTGTTGTTTGCAAGGGCGAAGCCGTTGAGGAGACGTTTCGCAATGAATTTGCAGGGATGACGGCTGACGCTGTGGGCGCTGAGGAATTGATGGCGACGCAGAGCCAATTGCTGGCTGAGCTGCCCAAGGCGCTGACGCGCCAGCAACGAGAATTTTTACTGTCTCTGGCTGAGGCCGCGCCCGATTGGTCGTTGATGCCGTTTGCGCATCTGCATGAGATGCCTGCTATTGAGTGGAAGCTGCGCAACCTGAACCGGCTGAAATCACAGAATGCCAAGAAGTTTCAGTTTCAGCGTGATGAATTGGAAAAGAGGCTGGGGTGACTCATCCATTTGGACGAGCTAAGCTGCCAAAACCGTGCTTTTGCCTTGCCCTGCATGCACAATGCCATGCATGAATGCCACTCGCTCACGCACCCCTGCCTCTGCTGAGACCATGACTGCGGCGGCGAGCGCAGCGCCCGGCTCAGCGCATATTTTGCTGGTAGACGATCATTGCTGTTTCGTGCGGGCATGCGCTTCATTTTGGGCGCGGGGCAGCAGCCGCTGGGCACGATATTTGAAGCGGGGCAGCTCACGGAGGCGATTGGGATGCCGCAGAGCATGGATTTGGTGCTCTTGGACATTGAGATGCCGGGCATCAATGGGCTGGAGGGCTTGGCGCTGGTGCGAAGGCGTTGGCCGGATGCGGCGATTGTGATGCTCAGCGCGCAAGAAGGGCGCGGCTTGGTGCAGCAGGCTTTGCAGCGCGGGGCGATGGCCTTTGTGAGCAAAACGGCTTCGCCTGAGCATATTCGCCAGGTGGCGCAGCAGGCGCTACGCCAGCGGGGGGCGAGCGCATCAGCCCACAGCCAAGGGGCGCAGCCCACGGCTTGGCCTGAATCTGAGATCGGTCCGCTACAAGAAAGCACCGAGTTTGCGGCAGCGCCGGAAACGGGCGAGTTGTCGCCGCGCCAACTGGATGTGCTCAATTTACTCTGCGAGGGCTTGAGCAACAAAGCGATTGCCAATCGCTTGATTGTGAGCGAAAACACGGTGCGCACGCATATGGTGGCGCTGCTGCGATTTTTTGATGTGGCCACCCGCACAGAGGCGGTGGTGGCGGCGCAGCGGCTGGGCGTGGTGAAGATGCAAGCCAGCACCATCACGCAGCCGAGGGCACGGGGCGATTGATGAACAGCGAGCGCATCCAAGGCATGCAGCAGCGCATGGTGGAGCGCTCGATCATGCCCGGCATCGTTGCCTCTTGGGTGCTGACGATGCTGGTGGCCGTTTTTTCATGGTTGCAAGCGCCTGAATATCGCACTGCAGCGCTCGTTTGGGGTGCTTACAGTTGCTTTGTGTTCCTGTTGTATTTGCTGGTCTGGCCTTGGTATCTGCGGCAAAACTGGAGCGTCGCGCAGAAGGAAAAATTCTTGATCGGCATGATGATTCCCCATGCCTTGATGTGGAGCGCGATGTCCTTGATGCTGTTTGCCGATGGTCAGCGCGAAGTCTCGATGGTGTTGATGCTGATTTTTGCGGGCACATCCTGCGGCGGCGTGCCGCTGCTGGGGGCGCGCAAGGGCACCTATTGGGTCATGATGGTGTTGCCTTTTTTGGTGCAGGTGTTTGTGTTTCTTCGCTACAGCCTCACGCATGCCTTCGATCCTTTCCATGCGGTGCTGGGCATATCGATGTTCACGCTGTTGATCACCAATTTGTTTGCCATTCAATCGCAATCTGAAACGATTGAGCGCTCGATTCGCCTGGGCTTTGAAAACGAAGATTTGGTGGGCCAATTGCGCGAGCAAACCGATCAGCTCCACCAGCAAGCCGAGCTGCTGCGCCAGCAAACGCAGGCGGCCAATGAGGCCAATCAGGCCAAAACCAAATTCCTCGCGGCGGCCAGCCACGATCTGCGTCAGCCTGCGCATGCGCTGAATTTGTTTGTGGAGGCACTGAATCAAACCTCGCTCGATGCCGAGCAACAAGGCATCGTGGGGCATATTCAAGCGGCCAATCAAGCCAGCCGCGACATGCTCAACACACTCTTGGATTTCTCGCGCATTGAAGCGGGCGTGATGGAGGCCAAGCCGCAGCCCACGCCTCTTGCGCCGCTGCTCTTGGCGCTGGAGGAAGAGTTTGGCCCACAAGCCGATGCGAAGAATTTGGTCTACCGCAGCCACGAAACCCATGCCGTTGCGCACTGCGATGCTTCATTAGTGGCGCTGGTTTTGCGCAACTTTGTGAGCAATGCGATTCGCTACACGCAGCGCGGTGGCGTGTTGATTGCTGTGCGCTCGCGCGGCCAAGAACTGTGCCTGCAGGTGTGGGACACGGGCATTGGCATTGCGGCAGAACAGCATGAGGTGATCTTCAAAGAGTTTCACCAACTGGGCAATGAAGAGCGGGATCGGCAAAAGGGGCTTGGGGCTGGGCTTGGCGATTGTGCGCGGCTTGGCCACGACGATGGGCGCACGAGTTGCCTTGAAATCGCAGCCAGGGCGCGGCTCGGTGTTTGAGATGTGGTTGCCGCGCGGCATGGCGCCAGCCGGTGGTTTACCATGCGCTCGGGCAGCTGGAGCGTGCAGGCGCTGCGCGGGGAAGCGCCTGCACCGACGATGGCACCCACTGCCACTCAATCCCCGTTGTTCGATACGCGCATGCACCTAGACGGACTCAAGGCGAACGGGAAGGCTGGCCAAGCGCCTGCGCTACAGGGCTTGCGCGTGCTGGTGGTGGACGATGAAGCCCCGGTGCGCACGAGCATGCAAACCCTGCTCACAAGCTGGGGCTGCGAGGTGCAAACAGCCGAGGGTTTGGACGATGCTTTGGCTTACCTTCATCAAGGCTTTGCGCTGCAACTGCTGATCACCGATTACCGGCTGCGCGCTGGCACGACCGGCGGCGATGTAATTGCTGCGATGCGTACACTCAATCCATTGCTGCCCGCGATCATCGTGACGGGCGACACCGACCCCGAGCGCATCCGAGAAGCCGCTGGCCATGGCGCGACTTTGCTGCACAAGCCTGTGAGCATTGCCACGCTGCGCGAGGCGATGCTGGCTTTGAGGGTGCTGTAACCGAATTCAGGCCGCTTGCAGCGCTTGCGTGAGCCAGCTTCTCGCCCATTCGGTGCCATCCGTTTCGGGCATGGTGCCGCCTGAGGCATCGTGGGTGAATACCTCGCCGATGCGCTGTGCGTCCAGATCGGTGAGGCGCTCATCAAAGCGTTTGCCGCCGCCTGCGAAGGTGTTTGGATAACTGCCGAAATCGCCCAAGGCAATCACGCCGTAGCGCACATGCGAGAGATCGCGCGGCTCGCTATCGAGGCTGGCATAGAGCGCTTGACCGTTATCGGGCACATCGCCTGCGCCATAGGTGCTGGAGCAAATGAGATAGAGGCTGTTCCGATCTTCAAACGCAGCGCTGCGCAAGTTGTCCATCATCGTGACTTCAATGTTTTGAATTAAATCGCTGCAATCCATTTGAATGGCTTGGGCCACATATTCGGCCGTGCCGGTCATGGTGGCGACGAAGATTTTTAAGGTGTTCATGAGGTGGAAGCTGCTCTTTTGGATTGACGAGAGACATGGCGTGAGAGCACTTCATTCATGCGCGATTGCCAGCCTTGGCCAGTAGATTTGAAATACTGGAGGACATCGGCGCTGTAGCGCACCGAGACGAGTTGTTTGGTGATTGCGGCTTTGGGGCGACCACGCAGTTGGCGCAGCGGTTGCATGGCCTTTAATTGCGAACGAGTCAGCGGTGCGGCATCTGGGTCACTCGAAGCTGCTGCTGTGATAAGACGATCTTGCTTGGCCGTTGGCATGACGATGTTTTTCTTGTCAAATGGCTTGGGAGCAGGTTTGATTTTGAGTTTACGCATTTTCGACATAGTGCTTGACCTCTCGTTTGGTGGCCGCGCGCAGGCTGATGATGCGATAGACATCTTCAGCTTCTACAAACGCCACGTAATACAACATGCCACTATCTGGTGCGAGTGCAATCATGCGCAGCTCTTGGTATGCAAAGCGCTCATCGAGCCAGACAAGGGCGTGATCCCAATCGAGTGTGGCCGCTTTGGCCAATGAAACACCATGCTTGGAGAAGTTGATGGTGTCCTTGGCCGGATCAAACTCGATTTCCATTATTGTAGCTACATTTAATCAGGCGCGTTGAATGCAATTTTGTTTCAACGATGTGCGCAAATACACAACGCAGTTACACCAGATTCTCCATCACGCGGCGGTAGATGTTTTTCAGGGGCTCGATGTCTGCCAGGCAAACATGCTCATTGATTTTGTGAATGGTGGCGTTCGGCGGGCCCAGTTCAATCACTTGCTCGCAGATTTGCGCGATGAAGCGGCCGTCGCTGGTGCCGCCCGTGGTGGACAGCTCGGTGGACAGGCCGGTTTCATCTTGGATGGCTTGGCGCACGGCGGCGATCAGGCTGCCTTGGCCTTCTTTGACGGGGGTGAGGAAGGGTAGGCCGCCAATCGTCCAGCTTAGGTCGAAATCTTTGGCCTCTAAGCCATTGGCCAGCAAGGTGTCGATGACGCGCTTTTGCAAATTCTCAGCTGTAGATTCGGTGCAAAAGCGGAAGTTGAAATCGATCACCACAGTGCCGGGAATCACGTTGCTCGCGCCGGTGCCGCCGTGGATGTTGCTGATTTGCCAGCTGGTGGGGGGAAAGTACTGATTCCCCTTATCCCATTCGATTGTTGTTAAGGCAGCAAGCGCAGGCGCTGCCATGTGGATGGGATTGCGAGCGAGCTGGGGGTAGGCGATATGGCCTTGGATGCCTTTGATGGTGAGCTTGCCGCTCATAGTGCCGCGTCGACCGTTTTTGATCATATCGCCAGTTTGTTTGACGCTGGTGGGCTCGCCAACGATGCACATATCGATCTTTTCGCCACGCGCCTTCAGCCATTCGCAGACTTTGACCGTGCCATCAAGCGCCGGACCTTCTTCATCACTGGTCAGTAAAAATGCGATATTGAGCGGCGCATCGGGCTGCAGGGCAACGAATTCCTCACAAGCCACCACCATCGCAGCCAGCGAGGTTTTCATGTCGCTCGCGCCACGGCCAAACAATTTTCCGTCTCGATGCGTGGGGACGAACGGTGGGCTATCCCATTGATCGAGAGGGCCAGTGGGGACGACATCAGTGTGACCGGCAAAGACCAAAGTTGGCACAGATGCTGAAGCATTCGATGCTACTAAATCAATAGCACTTCGCGCATATTCTATGCCGGCTAGAGACTGATTTTGCTTAAAAAATGCGGATTTTGAGGCAATGCGCTTCGCCCACAAGTTACGCACGCGAAACGTCTGGGGGCCGCTGTCGATGAAGTGGCAGTCAAAGCCCAGTGGCTTCAATCGCGCGGCGATGATGTCCATGCACTGCGCATCATGTGGTGTGGTGCTGTCTTGCGCAATCAGCTGCTCGGCCAAGCGCAGTGTGGCCAAGGTGTCGGCGCTGGGAGTAGGCGAGGGCGCATTCATGCGGGACGCTCCTGCGGCGTTTGGTGATACTGCGTGACGCGATCCACCTCGTTTTTGCTCCCCAGCATCACGCTCACCCGCTCGTGCAGCTTGCTGGGCTCAATATCCAATATGCGCTGCTGACCATTGGTGGCCGCGCCGCCAGCTTGCTCGACCAGCCAGCTCATGGGGTTGGCTTCGTACATGAGTCGTAATTTTCCAGCCTTCTCGGGCTCGCGCTTGTCCCACGGATACATGAACACACCGCCGCGCGTCAAGATGCGGTGCACATCGGCCACCATCGCCGCCACCCAGCGCATGTTGAAATCTTTGCCGCGCGGGCCGTCTTTGCCTGCCAGGCATTCGTCAATGTAGCGGCGCACGGGTGGTGCCCAGTGGCGCATATTGCTCAT
>JAAUOI010000139.1 GCA_012036375.1 Allobrachymonas sp.
GCCTTGAACCACCGGCCACGCAAATGCTTGGGATACAAAACACCTCACGAGGTGTTCTATGGCTTGAAATTGACTCCGATTAAACTACCCACTGACGCACTTCGTAGTTGAATCCGCCAGCAAAATTGGCTTGTAGCCAGCATGGAATATGCGCTAAATGCTATGTATTTAATAGCAATTTAATACATGCCTTGCAATTCCCGCATCAATTGAACGGCTTGCTCCACGCGTTCAACTGCATGAATGGTGAGTCCTTCAAAGTCTTTGAGTTGGGATTTTTTCGGCGCATTGGCCTTGGGAATAATCGCCACTGAAAAGCCTAATTTGGCCGCTTCTTTCAGGCGTTCTTGACCACGCGGCGCGGGGCGCACTTCGCCGGCTAAGCCGACTTCGCCAAACGCGATAAAGCCTTTGGGCAAGGGCTTGCCACGCAGGCTGCTGGAGATGCTGAGCATCACCGCCAAATCTGAGGCTGGTTCACTGATGCGCACGCCACCCACGGCATTGACGAACACATCTTGATCGGCGCAAGCTATGCCAGCATGCCGATGCAACACGGCCAGCAGCATGGCCAAGCGATCACGATCCAAGCCGACTGAGAGACGGCGCGGCGAAGGCCCGCCCCCATCAACCAGCGCTTGAATTTCCACCAGCATCGGGCGCGTCCCTTCCAGTGTCACGAGTACGCAACTACCGGGCACGGGCTCGCTGTGTTGTGAGAGAAAAATCGCGCTGGGATTGGAAACGCCTTTCAAACCCTGCTGCGTCATGGCGAACACGCCGATTTCATTCACCGCACCGAAGCGATTTTTAATAGCACGAACGAGGCGATAGCTGGAATGGGTGTCGCCCTCAAAATAGAGCACGGTATCGACCATGTGCTCTAGCACGCGCGGACCCGCCAAGGCACCTTCTTTCGTCACATGCCCCACCAGTACGATGGCCGTGCCACTGCTTTTGGCGAAACGCGTGAGATGTGCCGCGCATTCGCGTACCTGCGCCACCGAGCCTGGGGCGCTTGTAAGCTGATCGGAGTACACGGTTTGAATGGAGTCGATCACCGCAATCTGCGGCTGCTGCTGTGCGAGGGTGGAGATGATTTTCTCCAACTGCGTTTCTGCTTGCACCTGCACGCGGCTGCCATCCAACCCCAAGCGTCGTGCACGCAATGCCACTTGCGCTGCGCTTTCTTCGCCGGTGACATACAAGCAATTCAGGTTGGCGCGTTGCAGCGAATCCAGCGCTTGCAGCAGCAAAGTCGATTTGCCAATGCCCGGATCACCGCCAATCAACACCACGCCACCTTCGACAATGCCCCCGCCCAGCACGCGATCCAGTTCTTCATGCCCAGTTGGTGTGCGGTCTACATCCGTGGCTTCAATGTCAGACAAGGCCATCACGGGAGAGCTGCCCGTGAGCGACAACGGCGCTGCAAAGCGATTTTTGCCTGCGCCAGCAGGTTCGGCTGCACTTTCAATCAAGGTATTCCAAGCGCCGCAACTGGGGCATTTACCCAGCCATTTGGGGGAGTTGCCGCCGCATTCGGTGCAGCTGAAAGTCGTTTTATCTTTTGCCATAGGATATTTTACTGGTTTTATTGACAGTTTGAATGGCAACTTAAGAGCAAAGGTGACCTGTGCGCCATCAAAACTAGGGGCTGCACTTAGATTTGCGTTGACTGGTCATGGAAAAGCGGACTATAATCAAAGGCTCTGCGCATTCCGCGTAGAGTATTTTTAACAGTCTTTCACGCTATTGATGAGTCTTCGGACAAGTCAATCGCTGTCGCCAATTGAAGTGGTAGCGGTGAAAGTTACGGAGAAAACAATGAGCAACAGCAACCGTTTGGGTTTGCTGGGTCGCAAGGTCGGCATGATGCGTGTTTTCACGGATGACGGGGATTCAGTTCCAGTCACCGTGGTGGACGTCTCTAACAACCGTGTGAGTCAGGTCAAATCTCAAGAAAACGACGGCTACGTGGCCTTGCAGGTCACGTTCGGTCAGCGCCGCGCAAGCCGCGTGACCAAGCCTATCGCTGGCCACCTCGCGAAAGCGGGCGTGCAAGCCGGTGAAATCATCCAAGAATTCCGCGTATCCTCTGATGTCGCCGCCGCTCACGCAGCCGGCTCAGTGATCGCTGCTCAAGCCGTGTTTGCAGCCGGCCAGCAAGTCGATGTGCAAGGCACGTCGATTGGTAAAGGCTTCACGGGCACGATCAAACGTCACAATTTCAGCTCGCAGCGCGCATCGCACGGTAACAGCCGTTCGCACAACGTGCCCGGCTCGATTGGTATGGCGCAGGATCCTGGTCGTATTTTCCCAGGTAAGCGCATGTCAGGCCACCTCGGTGATGTGACCAAGACCGTGCAAAACCTCGATGTGATCCGCATTGACGAAGCCCGTCAGTTGTTGCTCATCAAAGGTGCAGTGCCCGGCTCTAAAGGTGGTTTTGTCACCGTGAGCCCAGCCGTGAAAGCTAAAGCACAGAAAGGAGCCAAATAATGAAGTTGGATCTCCTGAACGATCAAGGCCAAGCTGCTAGCCAGTTTGATGTGCCCGAGACCGTGTTTGGCCGTGAGTACAACGAAGCCCTGATTCATCAGATCGTTGTGGCTTTACCAAGCCAATGCCCGTCAAGGCACTCGCGCTCAAAAAGACCGCGAGCAAGTCAAGCACAGCACCAAGAAGCCATTCAAGCAAAAAGGCACGGGTCGCGCTCGCGCCGGTATGACATCCTCGCCACTGTGGCGCGGAGGCGGTCGTATTTTCCCGAACATGCCTGATGAGAATTTCACGCAGAAAATCAACAAGAAGATGTATCGCGCCGGTATGGCCAGCATCTATTCCCAGTTGGCTCGTGAAGGCCGCTTGATGGTGGTGGATTCGATCAAAGTCGATTCTCCAAAAACCAAGCTGTTCGCCGCCAAACTCAAAAGCATGAATCTCAGCAACGTGCTGGTGATTGCCGATGAGGTGGATGACAACCTCTATCTCGCCTCCCGCAATCTGCCCGGCGTGCTCGTGCTTGAGCCACGTTATGCTGATCCACTGTCTTTGGTGCATTACAGCAAAGTGCTGGTCACTAAAGCTGCTGTGGAACAACTCAAGGAGATGTTCGCATGAGCGCTTCTACTCTCAAATTCGACGAAGGCCGCTTGATGCAGGTGTTGGTCGCTCCGATCGTGTCCGAGAAGGCAACGATGGTGGCGGATAAAACCAATGCTGTCGTCTTCAAAGTCCTGCAAAACGCGACCAAGCCCGAGATCAAGGCTGCCGTTGAACTGCTGTTCAAAGTGCAAGTCAAGGGCGTGTCGGTGCTCAACACCAAAGGCAAAACCAAGCGTTTTGGCAAATCCGTGGGTCGTCGTGACAACCTGCGCAAAGCCTACGTGACGCTCGTGCCTGGTCAAGAGCTTAATCTGTCTGGGGAGGCCGCTTAATCATGGCAGTCATCAAGATGAAACCGACCAGCGCCGGCCAGCGTGCCGTCGTCAAGGTCACCCGCGAACACTTGCACAAAGGCGAGCCCTACGCTCCTTTGCTCGAGCCGCAATTCCAAAAAGCAGGTCGTAATAACAACGGCCACATCACCACTCGTCACAAAGGCGGTGGTCACAAGCATCATTACCGCGTGGTGGATTTCAAGCGCAACAAAGATGGCATTCCAGCCAAAGTTGAGCGCATTGAATACGATCCCAACCGCACGGCTTACATCGCTTTGATTTGCTATGCTGATGGCGAGCGTGCTTACATCATCGCTCCACGCGGTGTTGAGCCAGGTGCTTCGTTGCAGAATGGTGCAGAAGCTCCGATTCGCGCTGGCAATACGCTGCCGATTCGCAACATTCCCGTCGGTTCAACGATCCACTGCATCGAGTTGCAACCCGGCAAAGGTGCACAAATCGTGCGCTCTGCCGGTACGTCGGCCACCTTGCTCGCCCGCGAAGGCACCTACGCGCAAGTGCGTATGCGCTCTGGCGAGGTTCGCAAGATTCATATCGAATGCCGCGCCACCATTGGTGAAGTGGCAAACGGTGAGCACAACCTGCGCGTGATCGGCAAGGCCGGTGTCAAGCGCTGGATGGGTATTCGTCCTACTGTTCGCGGTGTGGCCATGAACCCTGTGGATCACCCACACGGCGGCGGCGAAGGCCGTACCGGTACTGGTGGTGAGCCACGCGATCCGTGGGGCAACCTGACCAAGGGCTATCGCACCCGCAACAACAAGCGCACGCAAGTCATGATCGTCTCGCGTCGCAAGAAGTAAGGGGTAAATTAACATGACACGTTCCCTCAAAAAAGGCCCTTTCGTTGACCATCACCTGATGGCCAAAGTCGAGAAGGCGATTGCTACCAAAGATAAAAAGCCTGTGAAAACATGGTCACGTCGCTCGATGATTCTTCCCGAATTCATCGGCCTCACGATCGGTGTGCACAATGGCAAACAACACATCCCGGTGTATGTGACTGACCAATGGTGGGTCACAAGCTCGGCGAATTTGCGCTCACCCGCACATTCAAAGGCCATCCGGCTGACAAAAAAGTCGTGAAGAAGTAAGGAATTCAAACCATGGAAACCAAAGCAACTTTACGCGGCGTTCGTCTCTCGGCGGACAAAGGCCGTTTGGTCGCCGACATGATTCGCGGTATGCCCGTTGATCGTGCGCTTAACACTTTGACATTTGCACGCAAAAAGCCGCTGGCATTGTGAAAAAGTGCTCGAATCGGCAATTGCCAATGCCGAGCACAACGACGGTGCTGACATCGACGAGTTGAAGGTCAAAACCATTCACGTCGAGCAAGGTACTGTACTCAAGCGCTTCACTGCCAATGCCAAAGGCCGTGGCAACCGCATCGTTAAACCTACCTGCCACATTTATGTGGTTGTGGGCAACTGATCCGAAGGACGAAAGACAATGGGACAAAAAATCCACCCAACCGGTTTTCGCCTCTCGGTGAGCCGCAATTGGTCGAGCCGCTGGTATGCGAGCAACACCGACTTCGCCGGCATGCTGGCTGAAGACATCAAAGTGCGCGAGTATTTGAAAGCGAAGCTGAAAAGCGCCGCCGTTTCTCGCGTGCTGATCGAGCGCCCTGCTAAAAATGCGCGCATTACGATTTTCTCGGCACGTCCGGGTGTCGTGATTGGCAAAAAAGGCGAAGACATCGAGAACTTGAAGAAAGAGCTGACCGCTAAATTGGGCGTGCCAGTGGCAGTGAACATCGAAGAAGTGCGCAAGCCAGAAATCGATGCCAAACTGATCGCTGACAGCATCACCCAGCAGCTCGAAAAGCGAATCATGTTCCGCCGCGCCATGAAACGCGCGATGCAAAACGCGATGCGCATGGGCGCTCTGGGCATCAAGATCATGTCGGCAGGTCGTTTGAACGGCATCGAAATCGCGCGTACCGAGTGGTATCGCGAAGGTCGTGTGCCATTGCATACCCTGCGTGCTGATATTGACTATGGCACCTCTGAAGCCAAAACAACCTACGGCGTGATTGGCGTGAAGGTTTGGGTCTACAAGGGTGATACCTTGGGTCGCAATGATCTTCCTGTTGCTCAAGAGCCACGCGCTGATGAAGAGCGCAAACCACGCGGCCCTCGCCGCGACGACCGTGGCGGTGCACGCCCAGCTTCTCGCGGCCCACGCCGCGCAGCTGGCGGTAACGCTGCGCCTGCTGATGGCAGCGACAAACCAGCGGAAGCTGGCGCAGCCGAAGTGAAAACCACCGTTAAGCGCGTTCGCAAAGTGACCGCGCCTGCCTCCACAGACGGTGGCCAAGCCTAATTTGGAGAATTAAAAATGCTACAACCCGCTCGTCGCAAATACCGCAAAGAGCAAAAAGGCCGTAACACCGGCGTGTCCCCTCGTGGCACGTCTGTGGCCTTTGGCGATTTCGGTTTGAAATCTGTTGAACGTGGCCGTCTGACGGCGCGTCAAATTGAAGCCGCACGTCGTGCGATTTCGCGTCACGTCAAACGTGGTGGCCGCATCTGGATTCGTATGTTTCCCGATAAGCCAATCTCCACCAAGCCTGCCGAAGTTCGTATGGGTAACGGTAAAGGCAATCCTGAGTACTACGTCGCGGAAATCCGTCCCGGCAAGGTGCTCTATGAAATCAACGGCGTGCCTGAGGCGCTCGCTCGCGAAGCTTTCACATTGGCTGCTGCCAAGCTGCCTCTGCGTACCACGTTTGTGGCACGCATGATTGGTCAATAAGGAGCCACCATGAAAGCACAAGAGCAACGTAAAGAACTGCGCGCCAAAGATGCCGCTGGCTTGGCCACTGAGATCAAAGAACTGCAAAAAGCCCACTTCAATCTGCGCATGCAAAAAGCGACGCAGCAGTTGAACAACACTTCGCAGATGAAGATCACACGCCGCGCTATCGCCCGCGCCAAAACCATTGCTAACCAGCAAGCCGCCAAATAATCCAAGGAGCCCACATGACGGAAGCCAAAAAATCCCTCAAGCGCACCTTGATTGGCAAGGTGGTCAGCGACAAACGCGCCAAGACTGTAACGGTCTTGGTAGAGCGCAGCGTCAAGCACGAGCTGTACAGCAAAATCGTGATGAAATCCAGCAAGTACCACGCCCATGACGAAAAAGGCGAGTACAAGATGGGTGACACCATTGAGATCACGGAATCACGCCCTTTGTCTAAAACCAAAAATTGGGTTGCAACCCGTTTGGTTCAAAAGGCCATCGACGTGTAATTCAAGCAAAACGCTTCAAAACGGCTCACAATGTTGAGCCGTTTTGCTTTTCAGCAAGCTTCTTTATCCCACTTATTACTCTAGGAGAAAAACATGATCAAAGTTGGCGACAAACTGCCCGCATCCACACTGATGGAATATTCTGAAATCGAAGGCGAAGGCTGCTCGATTGGCCCTAACCCAGTGGACACGGCCAAAGCCACCGCTGGCAAGACGATTGCGCTGTTTGCGCTGCCTGGCGCATTCACTCCCACCTGTTCGGCCAAGCATGTGCCTGGCTACGTCGAGAATTTTGAAGAGTTGAAAAAATCTGGCGTGGATGAAATTTGGTGCGTGAGCGTTAACGATGCATTCGTGATGGGTGCTTGGGCGCGTGATCAAAAAACCAACGGCAAAGTGCGCATGCTGGCCGATGGCAGCGCGGCTTTTACCCAAGCCACCGGCTTGACATTAGATTTGACAGCGCGCGGCATGGGCCTGCGCTCAGATCGCTATTCCATGCTCGTGAAAGACGGCGTGGTAACCAGCATCAACCGTGAAGCGCCGG
Organism: Allobrachymonas sp.; assembly: GCA_012036375.1. Taxonomy (GTDB): domain Bacteria; phylum Pseudomonadota; class Gammaproteobacteria; order Burkholderiales; family Burkholderiaceae_C; genus JANMDU01. Next base: position 7,269 of record JAAUOI010000139.1, read on the forward strand.
GCAAATTTGAAGTCAGCGATGCTGCTACGATGCTCGCGCAAGTGAAGGCTTGATTAGACTGGCCATAAGGCTGTTTTCTGGAGGCGCAGCGTGATGCTTTTCATGCTGCGCTTTTTTAGTTGCCGCCACTCAGGCAAGCTATAATGTTAAGTTTCGCTGACAACATCCTCAAACCTCAAAGGAACTCATCATGGCATCTACGAAGCCTAAGAAAAAGAACCCTCGCTTGGCCTCTGGCCGCAAGCGCGTTCGTCAAGACATCGTCATCAACGCAGCCAACACCAGCTTGCGTTCTAAATACCGCACGGCGGTAAAGAACGTGGAAAAAGCGGCCGCTGCGGGTGACAAAACCAGAGCGCAAGAAGCTTTTGCAAAAGCCCAATCCGTGCTCGACACCGTGGCTGATAAAGGCATCTTCCACAAGAACAAAGCAG
>JAAUOI010000140.1 GCA_012036375.1 Allobrachymonas sp.
TGTCTGCTCGCGCCTCGCGGTAACGAATAAAGCCATTGAACGGCAAAGCTACACCCACGGTGGGCATGCTATGAACTTGCTCGACGAGGTTCATCGCCACTTCAGTTCAAAAGCTGCTGCCAGCGCATCATCACAGCTCAACGCTTTAGCAGCGACAAGGGCGAGCCTGGCGGATAGACCGGGCGAATCGGTGTAGGGCTGCCCAGCATCACGCACATCAACGCATCTTCATCGCCGATGTTGATTTCTTCGCGGTACACACCGGGCGGCACGCTGATCAAATCGCGCTCTTTCAAAACCGCCTCCCAACGATCGGTCACTGCGCCTGCCGTATCGCGCTTTTCGCACACCACTTTAAGCTGGCCACGCAAGACGAAGAAGATTTCCTCCACGTCATAGTGAATATGACTGGGGCCTTCGTGTTTGCCGGGAATCACCATGGTAGAAAACGTGAAATGCCCGGCCGCAACAGTGTTGTTGTCTGCTGTGACACCCGCACCGCCCGTGCCCACATAACGCATCTGCGCCCGGCGGTATTTGGGATCGTAATCAGCTTGGAATTTGAGCGTGTTCCAGTCGTAACTGCGCGTCTCATAGCGTGCCACGCGGCTGGTCATCCAGTCGGCAAAACTTTGGTCATCGCGAGCCTGCATGCCTTGCTGAATATCACTTTCAGTCGGAATAGCTGCATCCAGCAAGCCTCGCGCATTAAAAACAGGTTCATTGGCCGCTGTTTGCATAGTTCACCTCAATTCATCACAAAGCCGCCGTTGACTGGCAGCACCTGACCGCTAATAAAGCCTGCGGCCTGGCTCAACAAAAACACCACCGCCTGCGTGCAATCTTCGGGCAACTGTTCGCGCTGGATGGCTCTGCCGGCTTGGTAATGCGCATGCCGCGCCGCTGGCACATATTCGGTGGATTCGCCGACCACAAGGCCGGGCGCAATAGCATTGACTGTGATGCCCTGATCGCCCAGCTCCCGCGCCATGCTGCGCGTCATGCTCATCACTGCGCCTTTGCTGGCCACATATGCCAGTAGTCGAGGCGCACCCCACAATGCTGTGTCAGACGCAATGTTCACAATGCGGCCACTTCCAGAAGCGGCCAAAGCCGTGGCGGCCGCTGTCGTCACCAGCCACACGCCTTTGATATTGACCTGCATCACGCGGTCAAACATCTCTTCCTGCAACTCATGCATGAGTTTGCCGCCGGAATTCGTGATGGCGGCGTTGTTGATCAAACCATCGAGCCCACCCAGCCAAGCCAATGCGTTTTGAAGGGCTTGTTGAACCGAGTCTTGACGCGACACATCCATCTCTACAAAATGAGCATGCCCACCCAACTCACTGGCCAATGCCCGCCCACGCTCCACCTGCACATCCGCGATGACGACTTTCGCACCCGCTTGCAAGCAAGCCCTCGCAAACGCCTCGCCCAAGCCGCGCGCTGCACCCGTGATGAGGATGCGGCGTTGGTTTAAAACGAGACTGGGAAGCGTCATAATGTTTTACTTAAAAAACAATGGTTTGTTAGTGATTCATTGTGGCATAATTTTAAGTAGCAAGCAAGCAAATTTGCGTCAATTCGGGCGCTTGTTGACGGCAATGCACGAAGGATCAGATCATGGACATGGGTATTGCAGGGCGCTGGGCGCTGGTGGGCGGCGCCAGCAAAGGGCTGGGCTACGGCTGCGCGGCAGCCTTGGCGCAGGAGGGCGTGAATGTGGTGATGGTCTCGCGCGGGCGCGAAGCACTAGAAGCCTCTGCTATTAAAATAAGAGCACTCCGCGCAGATTCTATGCCGGCCAACAGTCAAAATAGCTTAAAAAATAGCCCAGAAATTCTGACAGTAGCGGCAGACATCACCACAGCATCAGGCCGCGAGGCTATCTTTTCATTGCGACAAGATTTCGACATCGTCGTCACCAATGCCGGCGGCCCGCCCGCTGGCGACTTCCGCGCTTGGGATCGTGATACCTGGCTGGCCGCGCTCGATGCCAACATGCTCACCCCGATCGAGCTCATCAAGGCCACGGTGGACGGCATGGCCGCTCGCGGCTTTGGCCGCATTGTGAACATCACCAGCAGCGCGGTGAAAGCGCCGATTGATATTCTGGGCTTGTCCAATGGTGCAAGAAGCGGTTTGACCGGTTTTGTCGCGGGCATTGCCCGCTCCAGCCTTGCCGCGAAAGGCGTGACGATCAACAATCTGCTGCCCGGGATTTTCGACACCGACCGCCTCGCCAGCAATTTCGCCACCCAAGCAGCCAAGGCCGGAAAACCTGTAGAAGACATCAAAGCGGCTCGCATCGCCGCTCTTCCCGGCAAACGCCTAGGCAATGCAGAAGAGTTCGGTAAAACCTGCGCCTTCTTATGCAGCCAGCATGCGGGCTACATCAATGGCCAGAACATTCTGATTGACGGCGGAAGTTATCCGGGGACGTTTTGAAGCAGCTTCAGCATGGATGCGCAGCGCTGAATCTATACTCGCGTCATGCCTCACCTCCTTCTCGTTGAAGACGACGATTTGCTGCGCGATGGCTTGGCTGCGCAACTGACGCAGCTGGGTCACACCATCACAGTGGCCAACAACGGCGCTGTGGCGGTGCATGTGGTGGACACCGCGCGATTTGACGGTGTGATTTTGGATTTGGGCTTACCGCTGATCGATGGCATGCAGGTGCTCGCACATATTCGCAAACAACATTCTGCGTTGCCGGTGCTCATTCTCACCGCGCGAGATGGCGTGGAGGATCGCGTGGCGGGGCTCAATGCGGGCGCGGATGATTACCTGACCAAGCCTTTCAATCTCGCAGAGTTGCAAGCGCGTCTGGCCGCTATGCTGCGCCGCTCGCAACTGCCCGCGTTTGACGGCTCGCGTGCCACCGAGGGCTTGCGCGTGCATGCAAGCGAGCCGCGTGCGTGGGGTGAGCCCAGCCGGGAGCGGGCGGTGCAGAGGTTGAGGATTGAGCTGACGCACGCGAATGGTCGCTGCTGACTTTGCTGGTGATCAATATGGGTCGAGTGGTCGGCCGTGAGGAAGTGTTTGCACGCTGGACGCAAGACGATGGCATGGCTGCGCAAGATGCGGCCTCTGAGAACAATGCGCTAGAGGTGTACATCCATCGCCTGCGCAAGAAGCTCGAAAACTCTCCTCTGACGATTCGCAATGTGCGCGGCTTGGGCTACTTGCTGGACAAGACAGTGGCCTGATGCTGATCTGTTGATGATGCGTTTTTGATGCAATGATCTGCACTATCGTTCACTATGATTTCAATAGCACTTTGCGCAGATTCTATGCCGGCTAGAGGCTCAAAACGCCTCAAAATCAGGCTTCCATGAGCACTGTCGCACCCCAACTCTCCCTCAAGCGCCAGTTGCTGCTCTGGCTCTTGCTGCCGCAGCTCTTGCTCTGGCTCGTGGGCGGCACGCTGGCCTATCGCATCGCGCTGTCGTATGCAGACAAAGGCATTGACCAGTCGCTCACGCAATCGGTGCGCTCACTGGCCCGGCAAGTCAAACCTGTGGGCTCAGGATTACTCATTGATTTTCCGAAAGCGGCGCAGGCCATTATTGAGGAAGACCCTGAAGACAAGGTGAGCTACATGGTGTCTAGCCCGCCGGGGCAGTTCATTTTGGGCAATGCGAAGCTGCCTGAGCCACCCGAATCGGTGATGGCGGCTTTAAGAACTACCAGCGAACCGCGCCTGTATCAGGCGATGGTAGAAATGCCTGAATCCAACCCACAAGCGCCCTCACGCCCGCTGCGCATTGCCGCCATGCAATTGCAGTTTGGTGATGCGAGCTCGCCGCAGAGCATTCGCGTGCAAGTGGCTAAAAGTCTGGCGGTGCGCGAGCGCATTGCGCGCGAGTTGATTGTGGACATGCTCGTACCGCTGGTGCTGCTGGGTTTGGTACTTGGTGCACTGGTGTATGGCGGCATCGCGCGGGGTTTGCAACCACTGGCCCGCTTACAAAGCCAATTGCAAGCGCAGTCTGGCAACAACGCAGGCAATGCCACCGCGCTCGCGCCGATTGCTTTGCAGCAAGCGCCGCAAGAGGTGCACCAACTTGCAGGTGCAGTCAATCAATTGCTGGGCGCTGTGCAGCGCAGCTTGAGCCAAGAAAAACGCTTTTTAAACGATGCCGCACATCAGCTGCGCACGCCGCTGGCTGGCCTGCAAACCCAGCTTGATCTCGCGCTCAACGAGCGCGATCCCGTCGCTTTGCAAGAACGATTGCAAAAGGTGAGTGCGGGTGTGCAACGCGCTTCGCATTTGGTGCATCAGCTCCTGCAGCTGGCACGCAGTGAGGCGGATGTGTCGATGCAAGCGCTGGATGCTGCGCAACTGGCCCGCAGCATCGCCCAAGATGCTGCACCAGCCGCGATTGCTGCTGGCATGGATTTTGGCTTTGAACAGGTGCAAAGCGATACGACTTTGATGATCCAAGGCAATGCCCTGCTACTGCGCGAAGCCATCACCAACCTGATTGACAACTCCGTGCGCTACGCTGGCCCAGGGGCGACCATCACACTTCGCGTGCGCCATGAAGGCGGCAAGGTTTGCATCGAGGTGGAAAGACAACGGTCCTGGCCTGCCGCCCGAGGAACTCAGCAAAATCTTCGAGCGCTTCTATCGCGCCAGCGATGCACCAGGCGGCGCTGGATTGGGCCTCGCCATCGTGCAAGAAATTGCGCATCGCCATGGAGGCGATGCGCTGGCGCAAGCTGTGCAAGCACATGGGCTGTGTGTGAAGATCAGCCTGCCTTTACAGATTTGATGAGCGATTTTTAAGTATTTTTGGCAGTTTGCCGGCGTATCTATTGCGCAGAGTGCTATTATTTTTATAGTCAACTATGTGACTATTCGCATACCCTGCGAATCAAACCAATGCAGTGCTTGCATATTCGCGGCCAAACCAATCGACTGACCGGGCGACAAGCTCACCTCGGGCGAGATGCGTACCGTCAGATGCGTACCAGCAGCATCGACATCAATAAACGTATCCGCACCTGTGGGCTCAACCAAAGTCACCGTGCCGCGCCAGTCGGAATCTTCCAGCAGCGTGATGTGTTCAGGCCGCAAACCCAATTGAGCCGCGCCGGTGGGTGATTGAATGGGTGATTTGGCGCAAGCAATCATGTTCATCGTGGGCGAGCCGATGAAGCTCGCCACGAAGGTGTTGGCGGGTTGACCATAAATCTCCGCAGGCGTTCCAAGCTGCTGCACGATGCCGTCTTTCATCACGGCGATGCGAGAGCCCAAGGTCATGGCTTCAATTTGATCGTGTGTCACATACACGCTGGTGATGCCGCTGGCTTGATGCAGGCGCTTGATTTCGGCGCGCATTTCTACGCGCAGCTTGGCATCCAGATTGGACAGCGGCTCATCAAACAAAAACAGCAGCGGCTCGCGCGCGAGCGCCCTGCCCATCGCCACGCGCTGGCGCTGGCCGCCCGAAAGCTGCGATGGCCGCCGATCGAGCAGATGGGTGATTTGCAGCATGTCGGCCACGCGAGCAATCGTTTTCTCACGCTCTTGCTTGGGTACTTTGCGCATTTCCAACGCAAAACCGATGTTGTCCGCCACGCTCATCGTGGGATACAACGCATAGCTTTGAAACACCATCGCAATATCACGCTGCGCCGGCGGCACGCCCACCACCGAGCGAGCGCCAATGCGAATATCGCCTTCTGTCGGCAGCTCTAAGCCCGCAATGATGTTGAGTAAGGTGGATTTACCGCAGCCAGACGGCCCAACCAGAATCAAAAACTCACCGGGCGCCACATCAATATCAATGCGCTTCAAGACTTCAACTTGCTTGCCCGCTTTGCCAAAGCGCTTCACTATTCCCGCGATTTTTAAACCTGCTGCCATACTGAGCCTCAACCCTTCACAGCGCCAGCCGTCAGGCCGCGCACAAAATACGATCCCGCCAACACATAAATAATCATCGTTGGCAAGCCTGCGATCATCGCAGCGGCCATGTCCACTTCATAAGCTTTCACGCTACTAGAGGTGTTGACCATGTTGTTTAGCCCCACCGTCACAGGCTTGCTGTCCGCCCCGCTGAATGCCACGCCAAACAAAAAATCATTCCAAATATTGGTGAACTGCCAAATCAAAGTCACCATCAGAATCGGGGTGGACAGAGGAAAGATCACACGCCAAAAAATTTGCCAGAAGCCTGCGCCATCCATGCGCGCAGCATTGACCAACTCTTTTGGAATGCTCACGTAATAGTTACGGAAAAAGAGTGTCGTCCCAGCCATACCCGCCAGCACATGCACCACCACCAAACCAAAGACACTACTAGAAATACCGAGCATCCCCAGCACTTGACTCATCGGCAGCAGCACAACCTGAAACGGCATGAACACACCAAATAGCATGAATCCAAAAAGCAGCTCCGAGCCTCTGAATTTCCAATGACTGAGCACATAGCCATTGACTGCGCCCCATGCGGTAGATATCAGTACAGCGGGCACCGTCATCATGACCGAGTTCGTGAAGAACGGCTTAAGGCCATTGCAATCCACCCCCGTGCAAGCACTGCTCCAGGCAGTTGCCCAGCTGCTCCAATTCAAACTCGTGGGCAGCGAGAGCAGACTTCCCGAGCGAATCTGCTCCGCATCTTTGAAGCTGGTGGCCAGCATCACATACAGCGGCGCAAGGAAGAAGAGCGCGGCCAAGAGCAACACGGCATAGACGATCCAGCGTGAGATCAGCTTAGCGGTCATGTGGTTTACTCCTCAACTCAGAGTAAAGATAGGGCACGACGATGGCGGCCACCGTCATCAGCATCACCGTGGCACTCGCCGCGCCCAAGCCCACCTGCCCGCGATTGAAGCTCATCGCGTACATAAAGGTAGCTGGCACATCCGTAGAAAAACCCGGGCCACCGTTAGTCAGCGCCATCACTAAATCAAAACTCTTGATCGCCAAATGCGAGAGCACGAGAACGGTGGAGAAAAAACACCGGGCGCATGGCCGGCAAAATAATGCGCCAATAAATGCGCGGCAGTGATGCGCCATCAACCTGCGCCGATTTGATGATGCTGTCGTCAATCCCGCGCAGCCCCGCGAGAAACAGCGCCATCGCAAAGCCTGCGCTTTGCCAGATGCCCGCGAGCACGATGCAATAAATCGCGGTATCCGGGTTGACCAGCCATTCAATCGGCTGTTCTGTAATACCCCAATCTTGCAACAGCTTGGGGATGCCGAGCGAAGGATTGAGCATCCACTTCCATGCCGTGCCCGTGACGATAAAGCTCAGCGCCATCGGGTACAAATAGATTGTGCGCAATGCGCCTTCAGCGCGAATCTTTTGATCGAGAAAAATAGCCAAGAGAATGCCGACAACGCATGCGCCGCCCACATACAAGAAGCCAAACACAAACATATTCTTGAGCGCCACATGCCAACGCTCCATCTCAAAGAGCTTGGCATATTGCTCCAGCCCTACAAACTCATCGTAGCGCGGCAACATTCTTGAAGCCGTCACGCTCAGAATGCCGTTCCAAATCATGAAGCCGTAGATGAAAGCGAGGCCGAACAGAAAGCCAGGCGCAATCACAAGCTTGGGCAGCCAGTTGTCAGAGGTGCGGTGCATGGGTGAAAATTATGATAACGCGAAAAGCGCGAAAAAGAACGCGAAAACGCAAAGAAACTCATGACGGTGTTGTATCTAGTC
>JAAUOI010000141.1 GCA_012036375.1 Allobrachymonas sp.
GCATGGGCCTGACCTATGCCACCAGCAACCGCGGCGCCTGCCACCTGCGCAGCTACACCGTCGCGTCCGAGGTGCTCGGCATCCCCGTGAAGACCGATCCGCTGGTGGCCGACGGCAAGGCTGAACTGGTGATCGCCTTCCAGGACGCGACGGCCGCCTTCGACTCCGCCGGCATCTGCATCTTCACCAGCTTCGCCTGGGGCCTGGCCGACGTCGCGCCGCAAGTCGCGGCAGCGTGCGGCCCCGAGTTCACGCTGGAGAACCTGGCCAAGATCGGCGAGCGCATCTGGAACATGGAGCGCGAGTTCAACAACGCGGCGGGCTTCACCAAGGCCGACGATTCGCTGCCTAAGCGCCTCTTGACTGAAGCCGCCACCAGTGGCCCAACCAAAGGCAAAGTGAGCGAACTAGCCAAGATGCTGCCCAAGTACTACGAAGTGCGCGGCTGGGACCCAGAAGGCCGGCCAACGGCGAAGACCAAAGAGCGTTTGGGGCTTTGATAGTGTGTTGCAATGCTGAGTGATTGGCTTTGCAACCGCCCTTAGTTTCCGTTGCGCGAAAGACGCGAAAGTTACGCGAAAGTTACGCGAAAGACGCTAAAAGAAAACCAAAAGGTCTTTTTCGCGGTTTTCGCGTAACTTTCGCGTCTTTCGCGTTCCTGAACCCGCATTTGAATTTTTTGTTTGAGGACAGAGTTATGCACCACATCATCATCGGCGCGGGCCCGGCGGGCGTGATTGCCGCAGAGACGATTCGCAAACAAGCGCCGCGTGACGAGATCACCTTGATTGGCGACGAGAAAGAAGCGCCGTATTCACGCATGGCCATTCCCTATTTGCTCGTGGGCAATATTCAAGAGCAGGGCACACATCTGCGCAAAAGCGCCACGCACTATGAAGATTTGAGGATAAATCGCGTGATAGCCGGCGTAAAATCTGCGCAGAGTGCTACTAAAACAATAGTACTTGATGATGGCAAGAGCCTCAAGTTCGATACACTCTTGATCGCCACAGGCTCGCATCCCATCAAGCCGCCTGTGCCTGGCATCGATGCAGAAGGCGTTCATAACTGCTGGACTTTGGAAGACGCACGCAGCATCATGAAGCTGGCCAAACCCGGTGCCAAAGTCTTGCAATTGGGCGCTGGCTTTATTGGCTGCATCATCATGGAAGCGCTGGCCGCGCGGGGCGTAGAGCTTTCCGTGGTGGAAATGGGCGACCGCATGGTGCCGCGCATGATGGGGCCGACTGCGGGCGGCATGATTCGCGAATGGGTCCAAGCCAAAGGCGTGAAGGTGCATACCGGCACGAAGGTCGAAGCCATTACGCCGGGCAAGCCCTTAAAGGTCAAGCTCTCCAACGGCACCACGATGGAGGCTGATTTGGTGATCAGCGCAGCGGGCGTGCGCCCTGCGATTGGGTTTTTGGAGGGCAGCGGCATCACGTGCTTGCTCGGCGTGCTCACCGATGAGCATTTGCAAACCAATGTGCCTGGCATTTTTGCGGCGGGCGACTGCGCCGAAGCCTTTGACAAGGTGAGCGGCAAAACCATTGTGAGCGCGATTCAGCCCAATGCGGCCGAGCAAGCCCGCGTAGCCGCGCTCAACATGGTCTCGCATGCGCGTGGCCTCAAAGCGCAAGCGAATTTGCGCGGCGTCACGCAAATCAACGTGCTCGATACCTTGGGCATGATTTCCACCAGCTTTGGCGATTGGCAAGGCGCCCGGGTGGCGAGCATGTGGAAATCACCGATGCAGCCAAGGGCAGACACCTGAGTTTGCAATTTCAAGGAGACGTGCTGGTCGGCTGCAACAGCGTCGGCTGGACGGAGCACGTCGGCGCCATGCGCGGCTTGGTCGAAGGCCAAATTCACATGGGCGAGTGGAAAGACAAACTCAAAAAAGATCCGACTCAGCTCATGGCCGCCTACATTGCCAGCGCTCAGGCTCAAAATGCATGGAATGGCGCGGCGGATGTGGCCAGGCGAGGATGTTAATTTTTTCATACCATTCGGGCTGAGTTTGTCTAAGCCTCCTAAGCCTCTAAGATCAGCTTTTGATATGAAAATCACCTTCAAACTTTTCGCCACGCTTGGCGACTATTTACCAGCGCATCGCAAAGGCAACGAAGTCGAGATCGACATCGATCCCGCGCATAGCATCATGCAAATCATTGAGCCCTACGGCCTGCCGCCCAAGCTTGTGCATCTGGTGCTCGTCAACGGCCACTACATCAACCCTGAAGATCGCGCCACTCGCACTTTGCAAGAAGGCGATGCGTTGGCGATTTGGCCGCCCATAGCGGGTGGATAGGCTGGAGGTTAAAGGCATAAGATTTGCCTTAGTCTTTTAACCATTCAGGCTGAGCCTGTCAAAGCCTCATTGCGAATCGGTGTAAGAAACTACGCCGTCGTTACTACTAATTGCATAGCACCCCGCGCAATCAATACGCCGGCTACCCTTCACTTTTGATTAAAAAATCTATGCAAAGCCACTACGCCGAACAATTTGACCGTGAAATGGGCTGCACCGAAGCCGAATGGCTCGGCTGGCTGCCTGCCGCGATGGGAGATGTGCAGTGGCAGCAAACATCCGACAGCGCACATGCTCAATTGGAGGGTGGTCAGTTAGACATCACTTGGCAAACCGCCGAACCCCGCCGCATCGCTCTCTTTAAAATCCCCCGCCTGCTCGTGAGCTTCAAATTCCAAGGCTTGAGCGATGCCCAGCGCTATGCTTTCATGAAGCGTTTTGATTTGTATATGCAGCGCGGCGGAGGATAGTCAGCACGCATCAAATATTCTCTTGACGGAATATTCTTTTCAAGCTATATTTCCGCATGGCTTGGGAAGTTGAATACACAGATGAATTCGAGACTTGGTGGGCGGGGCTCACTGAAGCTGAGCAAGTTTCCCTCGCCGCTTCGGTGGGGTTGTTGGAAGCCAGAGGCCCGAATCTTGGACATCCCCACAGCAGCGGCATCAACGGCTCACGTCATGGGCATATGCGCGAGTTACGCACACAGTATGCAGGTAAGCCCTATCGCACGCTCTATGCTTTCGACCCGCGCCGTATGGCCATTTTGCTGTTCGGTGGCGATAAAACGGGCAACGAGCGCTGGTATGACATTCATGTGCCCATTGCCGACAGGCTGTACGACGAACATCTTGCGCAATTACAGCGCGAAGGAGAAATTTGATGGCTAAAAAATTTTCTGAGCTACGCGCCAAGATGTCGCCCGCTGCGCGTGCGCAAGCCGCACAGCAAACGCAAACCATGCTGACTGAAATGCCCCTGCACGAGCTGCGCCGCGCACGCGGTTTGTCTCAAAAAATGCTGGCTGAGGCTTTGCATGTGCAGCAACCTTCTGTCGCCAAGATGGAGCGGAGAACGGATATGTATATCTCTACATTGCGTAGCCATATTGAGGCGATGGGCGGTGAGCTTGAGGTCGTGGCTAAATTTCCTGATGGAACGGTGAAGATCAATAATTTTGCTGAACTGGCTGATATATCATCTTAGTTGATTGCTATCGTTATGGCTGAAACTAAAGAAGCGCTACCTGTAACCCCATCTGTTATCCAATGGGCAAGGGAGCACGCTGGCTTCTCAATAGATGATGCCAGCAAGATTTTCAAAAAAATCACCTATTGGGAAGCTGGCGAAGATGCGCCTTCATATCCCCAGCTTGAACAAATGGCCGAAAAGTTCAAAACGCCAGTTGCTGTATTTTTCTTCCCGCAACCACATGATATACCTAGTATTGAGAAATCTTTCCGTACCCTAACTGCAAGTGATTTTGCTGCAATCCCGCGCACCGTTCGCCTTTTTCTACGACGAGGGCAAGCGATGCAACTCAATTTGGGTGAGCTTAATGATGGCAGGAATCCTGCTTCTAAGTTAATTACACGAGATATCAAGCCGACATCCAATATTTCGCTTGATAGTCTCGCTGCCGAAATCCGTAAATATCTTGGGATTTCTATCGAGCAGCAGTCTACTTGGAAGAGTCTCGATAAAGCGATGGAGGCTTGGCGAGATGCATTCGCTCAAGTTGGCATCTACGTCTTTAAAGATGCCTTCCGCGCTAAAAATTACTTTGGATTTTGTCTTTACGATGATGAGTTCCCAATCATTTACGTCAACAATAGTTTTCCGAAGTCGCGCCAGATATTCACACTCTTTCATGAGCTTGGGCATTTATTGTTTCAAACCAGTGGTATTGATATTTTTGATGACGAGTTCATTAATCGATTGCCACCAAGCGAGCAAAAGATTGAAGTAATTTGCAATGGTTTAGCTGCTCGGGTACTTGTACCCGATGATGTTTTTGAAAACTCATGCGAGGTAGATCTGCAGATCGGGAAACCGCAAGCCATTTGGCTATGTATTTCAGCGTCAGCCGAGAGGTCATCTATCGTAAGTTACTTGATCGCAAGCAGATTGACTTTATGGAATACAAGGCTGCAGCCAATTTTGGGAAAGTCAAGTTAAATCTGCTAAAGAGTCAAGCGGAAATTTTTATAACAGTCATCACGCCTATCTCGGGCCGCAATACATTGATCTGGCGTTTACTCGTTACTATCAACAGCGCTTTGACGATTCGCAACTTGCAGAGTACTTAAATCTTAAGCCAAAGAATTTTCAGACGTTTGCAGAGAAATTCGCTGGAGGCGGGCTCTGATGTACGTTTTTGATACCAATGTCATATTGCACCTACACAAGCACTATTACAGATCGCGATTTGTATCGTTATAGAAGAATTTTGATGAGTTGGTAATTGCAGGACAGATCACGTCAACGCGAGAGGTATTCAATGAGTTGAATGATGGTGCTGGCGCGGACACTGATTGGGCTAACGCAAATGCAAAGCTTTTCGCTACACCAGATGCAAAAGAAGGTGCATTTGTCGCCAAAATCTATGGTGTTGCGCACTTTCAGGCAAATATAGAGCGGCAAAAGATTATTCGCGGTGGGCGCAATGCTGATGCCTTCGTCATTGCACGAGCTTTTTCTGTGAGCGGTACGGTAGTTACTAAGGAAAAACTTAAGCCGAACGCGGTCAAGATTCCTAATATTTGTGAGTATTTCGGGATACCTTACCTTGATCTCGAGGATTCATGGAAAAGGAAAACTGGACTTTCTAACAGACATTCTTCGATGGAAAATCTAGACATATTGGTTTTGCGCCAACTGCGCGATTGGCGCTTGGCTGGTAAGAAGGCGCTGTTGGCCACCGTGGTGCGCACTTGGGGTTCGTCGCCTCGGCCTGTGGGGTCGATCATGGCTTTGTGCGAAACGGGGCAAGTGGTGGGCTCGGTGTCAGGGGGTGCATTGAGGATGATTTGATTGATCGTTACACCAAAGCCTATGCAGGATCTGCGAATCGCGAAGGCGTGAAGGAGATTCCGTCTGGCGCGCCGCAGTTCATCAAATACGGCATCAGCGCCGATGAAGCGCATCAGTTTGGGCTGCCTTGTGGGGGCACGCTGGAGTTGCTGCTGGAGTTTGATCCTGATGCCTCTTTGCTCTCGGATTTGGTGAAGGCGCTCGAAGCAGGGCGCTTGATGCTGCGCAAGGTGGATTTGGCGACGGGCTGGGTCGACGCAAACCCCCAGCACCGCGCCGCAAGAGTTGGCCGTCGATGCGCAGCAGCTCGTCAACACGTTTGGCCCCGAATACCGCATGCTGCTGATTGGCGCGGGGCAACTCGCTGAATACTTGGCCACGATGGCATTGTTTAACGGCTTTGCCGTGACAGTTTGCGATCCACGCGATGAATACCGTGGCAACTGGGGCGTGGCGCAGGCCAAGCTCGTCACAGAGATGCCCGACGATGTGGTCAAAGCCTTCGCGCCAGATCGCCGCAGCTGCATCATCGCGCTCACGCATGATCCGAAGTTGGATGATTTGGCTTTACTCGAGGCGCTTGGCAGCGAAGCGTTTTATATCGGCGCGATTGGCAGCCGGCGAAACAATGCGCTGCGCCATGCGCGGATGAAAGAGCATTTTGAGCAAACCGATGAGAGCTTGGCACGGCTGCGTGGGCCGATTGGCATTTATATCGGCAGCAAGATGCCCAGCGAAATTGCAGTCAGCATCATGGCTGAAGTTCTAGCCGTGAAGAACGGCGTGAAGCTGCCGCGCGAGATGGAAGTGGCCTTGGCCAAAGATGAATTGGAGATTGCACCGCAACAGGCTGAGGATGCGCTGGTGTGCCAGCGTGTGAGCCGATTTTGAGGTGTTTTAGGGCGGTAGCCGGCGTAAAATATGAGCGGAATGCTATGAATAAGATAGTAAAACACAAGGCGTTACCAGCCCATACCCTGCCGATAAGCCGCGCACTGGCTCGCAGGTGACAGCTTGCCTTGATCGCGGAGTATGCTGTTGAGCTTTCTGCGTAAAATCGTTGAATAGAACGCTCGTGCTTTTTCTGCGGTGTGCAGATCAAGCGTTTCAGAATTTATCTTGAAAGGACTGCACATGTCATCTGATAACTCAGCCCAATACAAAGTGCATGGCGATGTGGCCGTGATTACGCTGAACAACCCGCCGGTGAACGGTTTGGGGCTTTCCACCCGCGTCGGTATTGCTGCGGGGCTGGCCAGGGCGCAGTTGGACGATCAGGTCAAGGCCATTGTGATCACCGGGGCGGGCAAAGCCTTCTCGGGCGGCGCAGACATCAAAGAATTTGGCACGGATCGCGCCATTGCCGAGCCGAACTTACTCAGCCTGATTTTGAGCTGCGAGAACGCTGGCAAAGTGACGGTGGCGGCGGTGCATTCGGTGTGCATGGGCGGTGGCTTAGAGTTGGCGCTGGGTTGCCACTACCGCGTGGCCGCGCCGGGCACGAAGGTGGCGCTGCCTGAAGTCAAGCTGGGCTTGATCCCTGGCGCAGGTGGCACGCAGCGCTTGCCGCGCGTGCTGGGCGTGGAGCATGCGCTCAATATGATCGTGAGCGGTGAGCCAGTGAATGCAGAGATGCTGGCGATGGCTCCGGGGCAGAAGTTGTTTGACAAGCTGTCAAAGAGCGCTGAGACAGTGCTTGATGAAGCTATTGAATTGGCTCGTGAGAAAGCGGCAGCGCATGCCAAGACGGCAGCGCCTTCCCGCTGGTGCGCAATCTGCCTTGTAAGCATTCGCTGGGCGATGCGTATTTTCAGTTTGCTCGCAATATGGTTAAGGGCATGGCCAAGGGCTTTCCAGCGCCACTCAAATGTGTCGATGCTGTGGAGGCTGCGACGAAGAAGAAATTCAACGAGGGAATGGCTTTTGAACGCGAGATTTTCGTTAATCTGATCTGGTCGCCAGAAGGCCGGGCGCTGCGGCATTTGTTCCTCGCTGAACGTGCAGCAAGCAAGATTGCCGATGTGCCGGAAGATACGCCTAAGCGCGAAATCAAGAGTGTGGCCGTGATCGGCGCGGGCACGATGGGCGGCGGCATTGCGATGAACTTCTTGAATGCTGGCATTCCCGTGAAGATGCTTGAATTGAAACAAGAAGCGCTCGATAAAGGCATTGGCATCATGCGCAAGAATTACGAAGCGCAGGTCAAAAAGGCAAGCATCAAGCAGGACCAAGGCCATTGATGAGCGCATGGGTATGCTCTCCACGACGTGAGCTACGACGGTTTGAAAGATGCTGATCTCGTGATCGAAGCGGTGTTTGAAGACATGGGCGTGAA
>JAAUOI010000142.1 GCA_012036375.1 Allobrachymonas sp.
GGCCGCATCAGCGGCCTGCTTGTCGGCAATCGCTTTGCCTTGTGCCTCAGTTTGCTCAACCACTCTGATCACAAACTGTCGCCCCCCTTGCGGCACGATTGCCTCCTCAGGCACGGTGAGTGCAGCTTCTTTCACGTTGAACACCGCCGTCACGCGCGCAAACATCCCCGGGCGCAGGGGCGCTGCACCACCCGCACCTGCGCCACCACCTGATCCACCGGGACGCGCCACAGCTAGGTTTGAAGTTGGGCGCGATCCTGGGGCAGCGTTTGGGGTAATGCCCGCGCCTCCACGCGCACCAGCCGCCGCGCCTACAGCCCCCGCCGCCCCACCACTTCGCGCAGCAGCCATGCCAGCAGGCGTGAACTGTGCGCAAGCGTTGGCCACAGTGTCGATTAGTCGCGTGGCAGCTGGCGCACTTGCTGCGGCGTTCGCAGCCGCAGTGGGCCTTGCGGCAGGACGTTGCGCGGGGCGAGCGGCGGGTGCTGGTGTTGTGACTGCCGCTACTGCCGGACGACCACTGCCGCCCTGCCCACTTTGATCCGACCGATGCGCCTGCTGCACCCGATGCGCCACCGGGCCCACCGCGCTGCTGCTGCGCCAGTGGCTCGCCATTCGTGTTCGGCAACGTCGCACGCACCAGTACGGAGCGGCCATTGGCCTCCACCTGCGGATCAATCGCCTCGATTTTGGCTTTGAATTGCCGCCCAGGCATCGCATCAAGCTGCATTTCAACTACTTGCTCGCGGCGCAATTTGCCCAAGAAACGCTCAGGCATGCGAAAGTCAACAAATATCGACGACAGGTCTTCCAAGTTCACCAAATCTGCGCCGTCTTTCACATAGTCGCCCACATTCACATTCCGAATGCCCACCGTACCGTCAAACGGAGCCACCACACGCATACGCTCCCAGCGCGCGCAGGCCAGCGCCATTTGGGCTTCCACCACTTGCATTTGTGCAGCTGCCTCATCTACCACGCGCTGTGCCACAAAGTTTTGCGCCACCAAGTCTTGATTGCGCTTCAAATTCGCACGCGCAATGCTCACCTGCGCCTCAGCTTGGCGCACCTCAGCTCGCTGCAACGTGTCTTCGAGCTGCATCAACACTTCGCCCCGGCGCACGCGGCCACCATCTGTAAAACCCAAACTCTGCACGCGCCCGCTCACCTCTGGGCGCAACATCACGTTCTGCTTGGAGCGCAAAGTGCCCACTGATTGCGCATCATCCTGCAAACGGGCAGTCTCTACTTTAGCGACTTCGACAGAAGGCATGCCACCGCCCCGAGCCCCACCGGGAGCGCCACCTACAGTTGCGCCTGGTACACCACCTGAGGGCGCCCCCGAAGTAGAAATTTCTTTGGGGCCTGTCGGTTGGCTTTGAAACCAGTAAGCGCCACCGGCTGCAGCAGCAATACCCAGAGTTGCCACAGCAGCATAAATAGTTTGAGAAACCATGTTCGATGTCGTAGATGGGAGTAATACACCATGTTACCTGCTATCGTGCGCTTGGGCGATGCCGCTTCACTCTTCCTGAGCAAAGCATGCAGTCTTTACACAAGTGTCAGCTTTCTGTGACGATCAATCAGCGAAGTATTGAGGGGCGAGTGGCTGCGCGAAGTTACACGGGCTGACTCAGCCAAAAATTCGCAACGTGCGCCAGATGCGCTGAATCGGCGCTGCTGCGCCACGACAATGTTCCATCACCATCGCGGCGCAGCGGTTGCTTGAGCAATCGCATGGTTTGCAAGGCTACAGCTTGCGCATTGTCTACCACTACGACCTGAGGGCCTACCAGCTCGCGCCAAACTGGTGCGATCAAGGGGTAGTGTGTGCAGCCAAGCACCAGGGTGTCAATTTGCCCCTTTTTTATGCCAAATTGGTCACTAGCCGGCATAAAACCTGCGCAGAATGCTATCAAATCAGGAGTAACGACTTGCTCCTCGATGTGCTCAATCATCTCAGCCAATCCGACGCAAGCCACACAGGTGAACATCGCATCCTTGCGATAAGTCTCAAGCAGGGCTGCAAATTTCTCGCTCTTCAAGGTGCCGTGCGTCGCCAAGACGAGCACGCGCCCAGTTTTCGTCAATTGCGTCGCAGGCTTGATTGCCGGCTCAATGCCAATCAATGGCAAATCGGGATACCGCTCGCGCAGCGCTTGAATTGCCACTGCCGTGGCAGTATTGCAAGCCACCACCAACGCCTTAATGCGATGCTGGCTCACTAGCTCATCTGCGATCGCGAGTGAACGCTCGGTGACAAACTCTGTCGATTTCCCACCATAGGGGTTGTGCGCCGTATCGGCGAAATACACAAAATCTTCATGCGGCAACTGCTTGCGAAGCGCCCGCAAAATACTCAGGCCGCCGATGCCGGAGTCGAAAACGCCAATCGGAGCTGAAAAAGATGCAATAACACTGCTGCTCATGAATGCCGCAAAGTCTATCGCAACTGACTACCGCAGCAAAAACGCCAGCATCTTGTCAGCCACCAAGCCATAAGGCGGGAACAGCAGCTTCACAGCCGATACCCGAGCTTGGTTGAATACCGGCCGCAGCTTGGAGAAATTGTGAAAGCCCTCAATGCCGTGGTAATGCCCCATCCCTGATTCGCCCACGCCACCAAACGGCAAATCATGCTGCCCCACATGCAACAGAGCATCGTTGACCGACACACCGCCCGACATCACGTGATCGAGCAAATGGTTGACCCAAGCTTTTTGATTGCTGAAGGGATACAACGCCAAGGGCCTTGCACCCGCGTTGATCTGATCAATCACTTCGCTCACATCGTCATACGGCACGATGGGCAAAACGGGCCCGAAAATCTCTTGCTGCATGAGGGCGCTGCCCTTCGGCGCATTGAGCACGATGTGTGGCGCGATCTTTCGCGTTGCCTCATCCCAAGGCTTACCGGGGATGAGTTGAATCACTTTCGCACGGCGCTTTTTCGCGTCTTGCAGCAAGCCGACGATGCGATTGAAAGCACGCTCGTCAATGATGGAGGTGTAATCCGTGGATTCGATGGAGGCATAGCGCTGCGGCAAGATGTCCTGCGCCAAACGCGCAAATTCTTCCACTTTGCCACGCGGCACATAAACATGGTTCACCGTGGTGCAAATCTGCCCCGCGTTCAGAAATTTCACATACAAAATCCGCTCGGCAGCCGTCTTCAAAGAAAAATCATCCGCAATGATGGCAGGCGAACTGCCTCCCAATTCAAGCGTCACAGGGCAGAGATTGCTCGCCGCATTGGCCATCACGGAGCGGCCAGTCGCGCTCGATCCTGTGAACAGCAAATGATCGAATTTCAGCCTGGAGAACTCAGGCCCCACGCCGCCGGTTTCTTCAAAAAATTGCAGCTTATCGGTGGGCAAATAAGCTGGCATTTTCTCCATCAGCAAGCGCGTGAGATGGCGCGAGTTCTCACTCATTTTCACCATGGCACGGTTGCCCGCAGCAAAAATCGCCACCATTGGCACCAGCGTCAAGTTCAGAGGAAAATTCCAGGGCACGATCACACCGATCACGCCCAGCGGCTGTGGAATCACCGTGTTGCTGGCCATGCCAAACACCACGCGATCCACCGCGCGCTTTTGCGGCTTCATCCAAGTGCGCAGATGCTTGAGTGCATCGGCAATCGTGCCGAGCACAGGCATGATGTCCGTCATCAGCGTCTCATGGCGCGAGCGGTGGCCATAATCTGCTTGAATAGCTTGCACGATGTCTTCCATGTGATCGCGCACGAAGCGCTCCAGCGCTTTCAAGTCTTGCTGACGCGATGTGAAATCAGGATTGGGCTGCGCGTGATAGGCGGCGCGTTGAAGGGTGAGCGCACTGTTCAGGCGCTTGGCAATGGCGGTAGTACTCATGGGGGCTTTCAGTCATATCAGACCAGCCCACGCATGAGGAACACGCTTACGCAGGCTTGGCTTTGCGAGGAGATTTTGCCCTCGAAGGCGCGGAAGTTTTAGAGGCAGTTGCCTGACTTTTGACCGTGTTTGCCCCCTTGGAAGCCTTCACACCCAGCGCTTTTTCCAGTTCTTGCAGCGCATCTTCTGAATACACCGCGATTTTTTGCATGCTCGGCAATGAAGAGTGACAAGCGGTGAAGCCAAAATTCATCGTGCCGGCATAGCTGTGGCAAGTGATGTTGATGGCTTGGCCGTGGGTTACGATGGAGGCAGGATAAGTGGCCAGCAACTCCGCGCCCATGAAATACAGCGGCTTATCGGGTCCGCGAACATTCGAGATGGTGATATTGAACATCGGGCAAATGCGCCCGCCTATGCCGGTGAGCATCGTCACCAAAGTCGGCGCCATGAGCAGCATGGTGTATTGCTGCATCGCGGCGCGAGGCAGGCTCTGCACATTCGCTTTTGCATGCTTGACGGATGATTAATCGCATCCAAGCGATCTTTGGCGCTGAGCAAATCCGTTCCCAGCGTGGAGACGATAAAGCTGATGGCATTGCCAGTGCCCATATCGTCTTTCGGCCGCACCGAGACTGGGATGCCTGCTGTGAGCGATTTGCCAGGCAATTGACCGCGCTCGTCTAAAAAACGCCTTAGCGCACCACCACAAATGGCCAGCACCACGTCGTTGATCGTGCAATTGGCCGCATCAGCCACCTCTTTGAGCCGAGTCAAGGGAGAACTGCTGCGTGGCAAGCGGCGCTTTTCGCGCACGCGGCCATTTAAGATGGAATGCGGCGCATCAAAAGGCACGGCCATGCCTTCGCCGCCTTGACCCACACGCTGGATCATTTTGGTGAACGCTGTGACGAGCTGCGGCACATTGCGCACCTGGTCGCCAAGGCTAGCCATGCCCATCGTCATCGCGTCGGCCATCGTAGGGTTGCGGCGTTTAGGCTTGGGTGGCTTGTTCGGATCAGTTTTTTCCGGAAAGCTCGCCCAAAACGGCGGCACTGTAAGACTTTTCGCTGCTTCGGTCGCCATCGCACGTTCGAGCAGCTTCACACCGCTCACGCCATCAATCAGCGCATGGTGAATCTTCACGAACATCGCGAAGCGCCCGCCCTCCAGCCCTTCGATCAAGGTGCACTCCCAAGGCGGGCGGCTTAGATCCAGCGGCGTGCCTTGCAAGCGCCCCACCAGCTCACCCAGCTCGCGCTCGCCACCCGGCCAAGGCAGCGCCGAGTGGCGCACGTGGTATTCCAAATCAATGTTGGTGTCTTCCACCCACTCGGGAATCGGATTCTTGTTAAACGCATGCCTGAGCTTACGATTCCAGGGTGCTTGAAATTCGCTGTGGTTGCGAAACGTCAGCATCATCTGGCGCATGTAGTCATACGGCGCATCTTCAGGCAGGGCAAAAGTGAGCAAGCCCCCCACATGGTTGGGGGTGGCACGGCTTTCCGTAAAAAGCCACGAGGTATCTAAGGGGTTCAATCGGGTAGACATCCCGTGAGCGTACACGCTCCGAAGGGCTTTGGCTATTGGGCAACACGCGCAAACGCCCAAGCCTCTGCGCCGCGCGTAAGATTTGTGCCTTGAATACGACAACTTAGCTCATTGCTTATTCTGGAAACACCATGCCCCAAGCCCTCATCCCACGCCATCCCGTTCCCGCGCTTAACGTCCCTTTGGTGGGAGGAGGCCGTTTCGTCCTCGGTGCTGCGCCGGGCGAGAAGTTTGACTTGATCGTCTTTTATCGCGGCTTGCATTGCCCGCTCTGCGCCAAATATTTGCTGGAATTGGAGCGCTTATCCAGCGACTTCGCCTCGCGCGGCGTGAAGGTTTTGGCCGTGAGCAGCGATACCGAAGAGCGCGGCGCTGAGATGGCGCAAAAAGTGCAAGCCAAGGGGCTTGCTTTCGCCTACGGCCTGAGCCTCAAGTCGGCCCGCCAATGGGGTTTGTACATCAGCACCTCACGTGGCAAAACTTCCATTGGCATTGACGAGCCCGCTTTGTTTTCTGAGCCCGGCGTGTTTATCGTGCGCCCCGACGGCACGCTGTATTACGGCGCGGTGCAAACCATGCCCTTTGCCCGCCCCGGCTTCCAAGATTTGCTGGGCGCGATTGACTTTGCGAATGCCAAAGACTACCCGGCACGCGGTGAATACACGGGTGAAATATGAAGCTAAAGCAAACTTTCGCGTGGGTTGCCGTCGTCACGCTGGGTTTTGCCTTGGATTTGGCCTGCATGAAACACTTGGCTGCACAGAGCAAGCCCAAGACTGAAACGACGGCTTCAGCAGAGCAACGCTTTCCCGATGTGATCGGTGCAAAAGTGCGCATGGCCAGTACAGGCAAATTTGACTTTGATGTCACGCTTTCCTCACCCTACGACACACCAGAGCGCTACGCCGATGCTTTCCGCATCCGCACCTTCGATGGCAAAGTATTGGGCGAACGCATCCTTTGGCACGATCATCAAAACGAACAGCCTTTCACGCGCGATTTGTATGGCGTGAGCATCCCAAGCGACATCAAAAAAGTGATCGTGCAAGCGCGCGATAAAAAGCATGGCTATGGCGGCAAAACGATGGAAGTGACTCTTCCTCGGCGCTGAAGTCAGGTGCTGGCCAAGCGGCGGTCAAGCGGCTGGGCATCCAGCCTCTAAAATAAGTGTTTGGTTGATGTCTATCTAGACGCTTCCAGACACCCTCCGACTGTTCACCGCTATGACCAACAAAACCATCCCCATCCAGCCCCTTTCGCGTCCATTGCGCTCTGCCAACATCACCGAAGGCAAGAGCCGCGCTCCGAACCGCTCCATGTATTACGGCATGGGTTACAAAGAAACCGATTTCGGCAAACCGATGGTCGGCGTGGCCAATGGCCACAGCACCATCACGCCTTGCAACAGCGGCCTGCAAAAGCTGGCTGATGCGGCCGTGCAAGGCATCATCGAGGCGGGTGGCAACCCACAGATTTTCGGCACGCCTACGATTTCTGACGGCATGGCCATGGGCACCGAAGGCATGAAATACAGCCTCGTCTCGCGCGAAGTGATTTCGGATTGCATCGAAACTTGCGTGCAAGGCCAGTGGATGGATGGCGTGGTGGTGGTCGGCGGTTGCGACAAAAACATGCCCGGCGGCCTGATGGGCATGCTGCGCGCCAATGTGCCAGCCATCTACGTCTATGGCGGCACGATTTTGCCGGGCCGCTACCAAGGCAAAGACCTCAACATCGTCAGCGTATTTGAAGCCGTGGGCCAAAACGCGGCGGGCAATCTGAGCGACGAAGCTTTGCGCGAGATTGAGATGCGCGCCATCCCTGGCACGGGCTCCTGCGGTGGCATGTACACGGCCAACACCATGTCCAGCGCCTTTGAAGCGCTGGGCATCAGCCTGCCCTACTCCTCCACCATGGCCAACCCGCACGACGAGAAGCAAAACTCGGCCAAGGAATCAGCCAAGGTGCTGATCGAGGCGATCAAGAAAGACATCAAGCCGCGCGACATCGTGACGAAAAAAGCGATCGAAAACGCCGTGGCTGTCATCATGGCCACGGGCGGCTCGACCAATGCCGTGTTGCACTTCTTGGCCATCGCCCATACGGCTGGCGTGGAATGGACGATTGACGACTTTGAGCGCATGCGCAAAAAAGTGCCCGTGATTTGCGACTTGAAGCCCTCTGGCAAATACCTCGCGGTT
>JAAUOI010000143.1 GCA_012036375.1 Allobrachymonas sp.
GGGCGCATCTTTGCCGGGCGCAGCGCAAACCTGTGCCAGTGTGGCTTGGCTTGCTACAAGAATGATCAGTCCAGCGAGGCAGGCGCGAAGCCTTAGTTGGGCGAACCAAGAGGTGTGGCGTGAATACATTTTGTAATTCTAATTTTTTGTTGTGTTATCAAAGACTTAGCAATAAATTTGGGCTCGAAAAACCATTTACTTTGCTAAACCCGCACGGCCTTGTTGTTTTCTGGGAAACAAAGCGCCCAAACTCAACTGTATTTTTTAACAGTTTTTGAATCGAGTCCGCACCCCCTAAACGGGTAGAATCTTAGAGTTTTCAACAACCCTTAGAGGGACTTATGAGTGATATTGAAGCACGTGTCAAAAAAATCATTGCCGAGCAACTCGGTGTGGAAGAGTCGCAAGTCTCTCCTGAAAAAGCCTTTGTTGCTGATCTAGGCGCTGATTCTCTGGACACCGTGGAATTGGTGATGGCTTTGGAAGACGAGTTTGGCATTGAAATCCCAGATGAGGATGCCGAGAAGATCACCACGGTGGGCGCAGCGATTGACTACGCCAATACCCATAAGAAAGCTTAACTGAGCTTCTCTACAAAAGGGCGGTGGCTGTTTGAGCCGCTCGCCCTTTTTTATTTGGATTTTTCGCATCGATTCTGATGCATCAGTTTTTAGCCATCCTTATGAGCAAACGTCGCGTCGTCATCACTGGTTTGGGCTGTATCAGCCCCGTGGGCAACAACATCGAAACCGCTTGGGCCGCGCTGATTACCGGGCAATCGGGCATTGGTGTCATCACCCGATTCGATGCCAGCGCCTTTGCCTGCAAGATCGCAGGCGAGGTCAAGGGCTTTAATGTAGAAGACTACATGACCTCCAAAGAAGCCCGCACGATGGACACGTTCATCCATTACGGCATCGCAGCAGCACATCAAGCGATTGCCGATGCTGGCCTCAAAACGGGTGATGCACTGAGCGACGACGAAGCTGTGCGAATTGGTGTGAATATTGGCTCGGGCATCGGCGGTTTGCCGCTGATTGAAGAGACACATTCCGAGCTTAGCAATCGCGGCCCGCGCCGCATCACGCCATTTTTTGTGCCAGCGAGCATCATCAACATGATTTCCGGCCATGTGAGCATGCGCACGGGTTTCAAAGGCCCCAACATTGCTGTCGTCACGGCTTGCACCACGGGCTTGCATGCCGTGGGTATTTCGGCGCGAATGATTGAGTATGGCGATGCAGACGTCATGATCTGCGGCGGTTCAGAAGCCACCGTTTCGCCATTGGGCGTGGGCGGCTTTGCGGCCATGCGGGCGCTGTCGACGCGCAATGACGATCCTGCAACAGCTTCTCGCCCGTGGGATAAAGACCGTGATGGCTTCGTGCTAGGCGAAGGCGCGGGCGTGCTCGTGCTCGAAGAGTATGAGCGGGCAAAAGCGCGCGGCGCGAAAATTTACGCCGAAGTGGCAGGCTTTGGCATGAGCGGTGATGCTGGCCACATGACCGCGCCGAATATGGACGGTCCGCGCCGCGCCATGCTAGGAGCGATTCAGAACGCCGGCTTGAAGCCAGAAGACATTGATTTGGTCAATGCGCATGGCACGTCCACCCCATTAGGCGATGTGAATGAATCCAATGCGATCAAGGCAGTGTTTGGCGAGCATGCGAAAAAGCTGATCGTCAATTCCACGAAGGGCGCAACCGGGCATTTGCTCGGCGGTGCAGGCGGGCTAGAGAGTGTGTTCACCGCGCTGATGGTCCACCATCAAATTGCTGCGCCCACGATCAATATCGCCAACCAAGACCCCGAATGTGATTTGGATTACTGTGCCAATACAGCTCGCAAAACCGAGATTCGCGCCGCCGTGAAAAACAACTTCGGCTTTGGCGGCACGAATGGTGCTTTGGTGTTTAAGCGGGTTCAGTAGGCACACGGCAGCTTGCGCGAATCAGTCCATGCAGCACGCCCCCGCGCTTGACATCCTGCCCCAGCGCAGCCGCGTGCATGCGTGTGCGGTGATGTTGCTTACTATTATTATGATAGCACTCAGCGCAGATTTCATGACGGCTAGTGGTCAATTTGGCTTGAAAAATGTGCTGTGGACAGGTGCTGCGGCAGGGTTGTTGACATGGGCTTGGGCAGATGTACTGCGTCAGCCGCAAGGAGCTTTGCGGCTCGCACAGGGGCAGTGGAGTTGGCGCAAGATGGATCGCGCGGATACGCAAGTGGCTTCAAAAGAGCAGGTGGGAACTTTGCAAGTGCATCTTGATCTACAAAGCTACTTATTGGTGCGCTGGTCACCGCAGCAGTCTGAGCAGTTTTTGTCAGGACGAATTTTCAGAACAATACCGTCATGGTTTCATCTCGAAGCGCGACATTTTCAGGACATGGATGTGACCAAGCCTATGTCCGAGGCAATTCGGGTCGCCCAGCCGAGTTGGCAGGTCGTGCGCTGCGCGGTGTACAGCAGTCAAACACCGCTGGAGCTTGACTTCAGTGAAAAGCCTGCTCGCTGAAATGGATCGCCCACTGAACGATCAATTGATTGCGCAGGCCAGTAGCGGCTTGCAGCCAGACCCCGATCAGGCCTTGGTAGAGCTGGCACGAGCCGGTGGACGCGAAGGCGAGCGTGCTTTTGAGTTGCTCTTCATCAAATACCGCAAAAAGCTCGAGCGCATGATTTCGCGGATGGTGCGCGATGAAGGTGCCATGCAAGATGTGGTGCAAGAAAGTTTTATCAAAGCTTGGCGGGCGATGGCCGGGTTCAGAGGCGAGTCGCAGTTCTACACTTGGCTCTATCGCATCGCCATCAACACGGCGAAAAAGCATTTGGTAGCGGCCAAGCGCAATCCCATCATCAACGAATCCTCGTTATCCAGCGGTAACGAAGACGACGCAGAGGGCATTCCTGAAGGCTTGCTGCACAGCATGGGCGAAGCCGATACGCCTGAAGCAGCATTTGCAGCGCAAGAAATTGCCCAAGCGGTGAATGCAGCATTAGAGGACTTACCTGAGGAACTGCGCCGCGCTTTGGTACTCAGAGAGATGGAAGGCTTGAGCTACGAAGACATCAGCGAGGCCATGGATTGCCCGATTGGCACAGTGCGCTCGCGCATCTTCCGCGCCCGCGAGGCGATTTCAGCCCGCATCAAGCCAATGCTGGAGCACCAAGGCGGCAAGCGTTGGTAGAAACTTTGCCTATTTGTTGGAATACGATTGTTTTTTGGACGACGATCATGAAGTACGTTGAATTGAAAACCCAAGACGCGGGAGAGCAGGCGCACATGTTGTCAGCCCTGCACGATGGTCAGCTTGATGTAGCCAGCGCAGCGGCCTTGGTGCGAGCCAGCCTGTCTGATGAAGGCTTGATGCAGCAATGGCGCAGCATGAGCGCGATCAGTGCGGCGATGCAATCCTCGGTGCAAGTCGCATTGGGCGCTGCGCAAACCCCCGTCGTCGCCGCCATGACTGCACAACCGGCTGCGAATGACAGCATCTTCCGCTGGAAAATGGTGGCTGGCTTTGCAGCGCTGGCTGCGGTGGGCTCTGTCGTGTGGGGCTTGGTGGGTCAGCAAGTGCCCTCTGGCGGTGCGCAATTGGCGCAGCAGTCCCAGCCCGCATTGTCTTCTGCTGCATTGCCGCAAGGCGTGATCACTGTGCAAGCCAATGCAAGTAACAGCGCAGAGTTACAGGTGATGATTCGCGATCCGCGTTTGGATGAATTGCTCGCAGCGCACAAGCAGTTTGGCGGCATGTCTGCCTTGCAGCAGCCTGCGGGTTCGTTGCGCAGCGTCTCGCTGATGAGCACCCGTCCGTAAAGCGCAGCGGCATCATGCAAGCCTTATTTTTTAAGCAAAATCGACCTCTAGCCGGCATGAAATGTGCGCGGAGTGCTATTGATTTAGCAGCATTTAAGACTGCGTTTAATCTTCAGGCCCTGACCTTGACGGCAGCTTTGTTGATAACGCCCATAGCCTTTGCGCAAAAGCCCGGTGAGCCCGCGCCCACGGGACAAGGCGCGATTTCAGTGAGCGAATGGCTCTCGCGCATGCATGAAGCAGCGATGAAGAAGCGCAGCTATATAGGCACGCTCGTACAAAGCTCGGGCGGTGCGCACAATGCCATCAGCAGCGCGCGGATTTGGCATGCATGCGATGGTCAAAACCAAGTCGAGCGCGTAGAAGCCCTCACGGGTGCGCCGCGCAGTTCGATTCGCAAAGATGACAAACTCGTCACCTTCGTACCCGAGGCCAAGCTTGTGCGTATGGAAACGCGCGAAGGCATCGCGGCCAGCGGTAATTTCACCGATCTGCTCAAACCAGGGGACAACAGCATTGCTGAGTTTTATCTTGCCAAATCCTTGGGCACTGAGCGCATCGCTGGCCACGAAGCCGACGTGGTGCAGCTACAGCCGCGCGATGCATTGCGCTACGGTTATCGCCTCTGGACAGAGCGCAAAACTGCACTCGTCTTGAAAATCCAAACACTCGACTCAGCTGGCGCTGTGCTCGAGCAAGCCGCGTTTTCTGAATTGCAACTCGATGCGCCGGTCAAAATGAACAAGCTCAAGGCCATGATGAAGCCGCAAGAAGGCTGGCGCGTGGAGCACAGTGATGTGATCAAAACCACCGCGTCTGCTGAAGGCTGGCAGCTCAAAGCCAGTGTGCCCGGCTTCAAAGGTGTCAGTTGCCACAAGCGAGGCGCGAGCACGCAAGCCGCGCAAGACGATACGCTGCAATGGGTGTTCTCCGATGGCTTGGCGACGGTATCGCTCTTTGTACAGCCCTTCGATAAATCGCGCCACACGCAAGAAGGCATCGCTGCAACGGGCGCGACCAATAGCCTTTTTCGCCGTTTGAACGAGCATTTCCTCACTGTGGTGGGCGAAGTGCCGCCGCAAACACTGCGGCAGTTTGCTGCCGCGCTAGAGCGCAAAAAATAAGGCATGTTTTAAGTTGGCCAAGGTCTTGAAAATAAACCTCTAAAACACATGTCATCGCTACCGTAGCCACAATATTTATATCTTTATTTTTTTACGTTAACCACCTATGAAAACCAAACTCTCTGCCTTGTTTTCCTCCACCGTGCTGGCCAGCATGCTGGCTGTGGCGGGTTTGACGACGCTCTCGTTCGCCCCCGCGGCCGCTCTGGCGCAAAGCGCCCCAGCAGTGCGCGGCCTGCCAGATTTTGCCGAGCTGGCCGAGGCCAATGGCCCGAGCGTGGTGAACATTCGCACCGTGGCCAAAGTGTCATCGCGCAGTGGCGGTGGTAATTTGGAAGGTATGGACGAAGAGATGCAAGAGTTTTTCGCCGTTTCTTTGGTGATCGTGTACCGGGCGTACCGCGCGGCAACACACCTCCGCGCAACAATGGCCCGCAAGAAGAGCGCGAAGTGCCGCGTGGCGTGGGCTCAGGCTTTATCTTGACCGCAGATGGCTTCATCATGACCAATGCGCATGTGGTCGAAGGCGCAGACGACGTGATCGTCACGCTCACCGACAAGCGCGAGCTCAAAGCCAAAATCATTGGCGCCGATAAGCGCACCGATGTGGCCGTGATCAAGATTGAAGCCACTGGCTTGCCCGTCGTCAAAATCGGTGACTCCAACCGCGTGCGCGTGGGCGAATGGGTGATGGCGATTGGCTCGCCTTTCGGCCTCGATAACACCGTCACTGCCGGCATTGTGAGCGCCAAAGCGCGCGAGACGGGTGATTTTCTGCCCTTCATCCAAACCGATGTGGCCATCAACCCCGGCAACTCCGGCGGCCCGCTGCTGAATATGCGCGGCGAAGTGATCGGCATTAACAGCCAAATTTATTCCCGCTCCGGCGGCTTCCAAGGTATCTCATTTGCCATTCCGATTGACGAAGCCATGCGCGTGAGCGAGCAGTTGCGCGCCACAGGCCGCGTGGTGCGCGGGCGCATTGGTGTGCAGATTGGTGAAGTCACTAAAGAAGTGGCGGAGTCAATTGGCCTGCCCAAACCTGCCGGCGCACTCGTTCGCTCGGTGGAAGCTGGCGCACCTGCCGCGCTCGGCGGCGTGGAGGCGGGTGACATCATCACCAAATTCGATGGTAAAACCATCGAACGCTCCACCGATTTGCCGCGCCTCGTGGGCGGCACCAAACCCGGCACCAAGAGCACCGTGACCGTGTTCCGCCGTGGCGCAAGCCGCGATTTGGCTGTGACTGTGGCAGAAATTCCTGCTGAAACGCCCACCCGCCGAGCCAGCGCCCCCGCCGAGCCGCCGAAGCCCAGTGGAGCAGGCCAAGCCGTTGGCCTCGCAGTCGCCGAGCTGACCGACGCGCAAAAGAAAGACCTCAAACTCAAAGGCGGCGTGCGCGTGACAGCCGCCACCGAAGCCGCCGCACGAGCCGGTCTGCGCGAAGGCGATGTGATTGTGGCGGTGGCGAATACGGAAGTGACCACGCTGGCTGAGTTTGAAGCTGCTCTTAATAAAGCCGATCGCAGCAAGCCAATCAATGTGCTGTTCCGTCGCGGTGAGATGGCGCAGTTTGCGTTGATTCGGGCGAGGTGATTTTTTGCGTTCGTAGGTGCTGGTGATCCGGCTGCGCTTGGGTTATCCCACTTCGCGAATGTCCTCCGCGCTGGCCTTCGGCTGGCGCTCCCCCTTTATTTCGCTGCGTGAGGCAACCTAAGCGCAGCCTAACAGCCAGGGTCGTGAGGTTAGAAAAGTATTGCTTTGCACTCAATGCCGCACTCTCCGCAGCGAAGTTTTTACGTTAGAAATCAGGCTGCTTTCTTGAACAAATCAAGCCGAATTTCAACGGCCTCAAAAGGCACGAAGACTGCATCATCCTGCGTGCGCTCCACAAGCCCATGCTCTTGAAGCTTGGCAACATCAGTGTGGACGTTGGAATAGTTGCGTTGCACGGACTTGGCTAAGGCGTAAACCGAGCAAGGGCCTGTGCGGCGCAAGGCTTCTAGTAAGTCGATGCGGGCGGGGGTGAGTTCAGAGAAAAGCGTGCGGGCAGACTCGAAGCTGAGGTGGTAGTCCGTGGGCTTGCGCTGGGTTTGCGCTTTTTGAATTTGCGATCTGGCGATGGCTAACACGGAGTTGCGGGGGGCGATGTCGATGATGGCTTTCATTTGTTGCTCCAATTTTCAATATCACGTTGGAAATCTGTCAAAAGCTGATCGAGCGAGTCAAAGGTGTAAGGCTCTTCTTTGTCAGAGACGTGCCGATGATCGCCTTTGCCGCGCTCATTGTCGTAGCGGACGTAGCAATCGCCATTTGCGCCAAAATAAAGGCGGTATTTGTAGCTGTGTGTGCAAGGCTCAAGTGGCTCGGGCACTTGCCACACGACGATCTCAATGATGGAGCCATCGTTTCGCACTTCTTTGGCTTTGGCGATCAAAGTGGCTGAATTCATATATATTGCATTTTAGCAATATATGAGGTCTGAGAGCAATATATTAAATTTTCAAAAGTACCAGCAAGCCTCGGCTGTACACAGGTTGTCTCACGCAGCGACATAACGGAGGAATTCGGGCGAAGCCCGAAGGGGGACAGTCGCGGAGTGAGGCATCCTGTGTACAGTCGAGGCCGCTCTGTCTACGGGGCAGGGCGTCAGAACGCCAAAGCCTAAGGTCA
>JAAUOI010000144.1 GCA_012036375.1 Allobrachymonas sp.
ATTTCGCCGCCGTGGCGAATATGACCGCGCCGTTCGCGTGCATGAGCATTTGATGGCACGCGGCGATTTAAGCAAAGCCGATCATCAGCGTGCGCAACATGCCTTGGCGCTGGACTATCTCAAAGCCGGCTTGCTTGATCGCGCCGAAGATGCCTTGGGCAAACTTGAAGGCACAAAGTTTGAAACCGAGGCGCGGCTTGCCCGCCTTGCCATTTTTGAGCGCACTCGCGATTGGGCAGCGGCACAACAGGTTGCGCAGCAATTGCAAGCCAGTAGCAAGTCGAGTAACTTGGGTAGCTCGGGTGATTTCAGCATCCGCCTGTCCCACTATTTGTGTGAACAAGCCGAAGGCGCTGCAATTGAAGAGCGAAGCCTGCTCCTTCAGCAAGCCATGGCGGCTGCACCCCAAGCCGCAAGGCCAGCCATGATGCTCGCAGCTTTGCAGGAGTCTGGTGGAGAGCCAGATTTAGCACTAAATACCCTTCTAGACGGCATAAAATCTGCGCCGATTGCTATACCTTTAATAGCAAACAAGTTGGTGCAACTGGGCTTGCAGTGCCAACGCATCGAGCCTGTGCAAGCGGCCTTGCAAGCCTTTTATGCACAAACGCATTCCTTGGATGCCCTGCAAGCGCTCAACCACTTGCAGGCCGCCTCGGGGGCGAATGATTCGAGTCTCTTGCTTGCGCACTTGCGTGACGAGCCTTCGCTGGTCATTACCGCGCAACTCATGAAAAGCAGCGCTGAGACTGCGCCCGACATTCAACGCGCCTTGGACAAAGCCGCGGGGCCTTTGCTGCGCTACCGCTGCGCCGCCTGCGGCTTTGAAGCCAGCCGCCATTTCTGGCAGTGCCCGGGATGCCAGAGCTGGGACAGTTATTCAACCCGACGTGTGGAAGAATTGTGATCCACCCCTGCTCAACGCTCACCCCTTCGCGCCCTTTGGAAACCTCCCCCTCAAGGGGCGGTGTCGGATGCGACGATCCTAGGAAGTAAGCTGTCATCATGATAATTTCTCGCTCTCAACTCTCCCAAGCCAGCGTCCTCGTGGTGGGCGATGCGATGCTTGATCGCTATTGGCATGGCGATGTCGATCGCATCAGCCCCGAAGCGCCGGTGCCGGTGGTGAATGTCAAGCGCGAAGAAGAGCGCATCGGCGCGGCGGCCAATGTGGCCTACAACGTGGTAAGTCTTGGCGCGCAGGCGCATTTTGTCGGCGTGGTGGGTGCGGATGGAGGCGGGCAAAAGTTGCAAACCTTGATGTCACAAGCGGCGTGGCCTACCATGTGGCGCAAGACCCCAAGCTGCGCACCACCGTGAAGCTGCGCGTGATTGGCAGGGCGCAGCAGCTCCTGCGGCTAGATTTTGAAACGCCCCCACAGCACGATGCACTCGCGGTGCAATCGGCCGTGTTTGCGCAGCTCTTGCCCGCCCAAGGCTGCGTGCTGTTTTCAGATTACGCCAAAGGCGGGCTTGCGCATGTGGCGCCGATGATTGCTGCGGCGCGCGAGTTGGGCAAGCCCGTCTTGATCGATCCCAAAGGCAGCGACTATGCGCGCTACCTCGGCGCAACAGCCATCACGCCCAATCGCGCCGAGCTCGCCGCCGTCGTGGGCCAATGGCACAGCGAAGATGAATTGCGCAGCAAAGCGCAAGCCTTGCGCGAGCGGCTGCAACTGCAAGCGCTCGTGCTCACCCGCAGCGAAGAAGGCATGACGGTGTTTGATGCAGCGGGCGATTTCAGTGTGTCCGCCGTGGCGCGTGAGGTGTTTGACGTGACCGGCGCGGGAGATACCGTGATCGCCACGCTCGCGGCCTGCGTGGCCGCAGGCCTGAGCTTGCGCGAGGCGCTGCCGTATGCCAACAAAGCAGGCGGCATCGTCGTGGGCAAGTTTGGCACCGCCACAGCCCGCTTTGAAGAGGTGTTTTTATGAGCCAAACCAGCCTCTACCCGGCGTAAAAACTGCGCGGAATGCTATGAAATTAGTAGTTACTGGTGCAGCAGGCTTTATTGGTGCGAATCTGATTGAGGGGCTCAACGCGCGTGGATTGGACGACATCATCGCAGTCGACGACGATGCACAGGGGCTCAAGGCGCAGAATCTGCGGGGTTTGAAATTCGCAGAATTCATCACCTCCGATCATTTCTATCCGCGCATGGCGCGCGGTGAGTTTGGCAAGCTTGAAGCCGTGTTCCACGAAGGCGCTTGCAGCGACACGATGGAGACGCGGCGAGACTTCATCATGGCCAAGAATTTTGATTGCTCGCGCGATCTGCTGCTAGCCTGCCAGCGCCAAGGCACGCGCTTGCTCTATGCTTCATCAGCCGCTGTGTATGGCAACAGCCGCGCATTCACTGAAGCGCCCGCCAATGAAGCGCCGCTCAATTTCTATGGCGAAAGCAAGCTGATGTTCGATCATTTTCTGCGAGAGAAACTAAGCGCTGCGCCGCATTCGCGCTTTGCCCATGCGCCCACGCAAGTGGCTGGCTTTCGCTATTTCAACGTTTATGGCCCGCGCGAGCAACACAAAGGCCGCATGGCCAGTGTGGCGTTTCATCAGTTTCATCAAATGAGGCGTGAAGGCCGCGTCAAGCTCTTCGGCGCGTATGGCGGCTATGCGCCGGGTGAACAGCGCAGAGATTTTGTGAGCGTGCGCGATGTGGTGGCGGTCAATGTGTGGTTCCTAGACCACCCCGAGGTGAGCGGCATTTTTAACCTAGGCACAGGTCGCGCCCAAGCTTTCAATGATGTGGCACGTGCTGTGGCCAGCAGCCTGCGCCCCCATGCTGCGCCAGATTCGCTCATCGACTACATCGACTTCCCGCCAGCCCTCGTTGGCAAATACCAAAGCTACACGCAGGCCGATCTCTCAGCTCTGCGCCAAGCCGGTTGCGACCATGCATTCGATGACGTACAAACCGGCGTGTCCCGCTACATGCAGTGGCTGCAAACTCAAGCCCCTTGAAAAATTCAGCCAAGGCGTAAAATACGGTTTATTCCTTGAGCCGCGTAGCGAGCGGGATCAAGTTTGCGACGAGCAGCGCAGCTGTACTCCAGTACAGCGAGCAGCACAGTCGCAAAATTGACCCGCGCAGTAGCGGAGCAAGGAATAAAAGGGGTTGCTCTGGTTTCGACGAGGGCTAGACGCTTGGTAGTGCATGTCGAGCTGAATGTGCTCGTTAAACAAATTCAAAAAACTTAACTGCAAACGACGAACGTTTCGCACTCGCAGCTTAATTGCTGAGAGGCTTGCAACAGCTCTCCGGTGGGCTGGGCAAAGGAGCTTGGGGCAACCCAATCACTTCTCGGCTGCAAGCTTATTCACACCGGATGGCTTTGCATGGGGTGACTTCATGCAAAGCGAGAAAATAGGTCGCTGGTCTGTCTTGTAGCGTGCCACTGCGCGACAAGATGGGCGAGACACAAATCAGACGGCTACACATGTAGATCGATCAGGAAAAAGGTTTTCGGACGCGGGTTCAATTCCCGCCAACTCCACCACTCTTTCAAAAGGCCGTTTATCTGAGTCAGGTAAACGGCCTTTTTCCACTGCTTCAGTTCTTGAACTTAATCCACTTGAACAGCATGAAACCATCGGCGCGTTGGTAGGCGTCGAGCTTAGATGTCATGCCCCAAGTGACTTTTTGTTGGTGCAGGGGGATATGGCCGATGTCGTCTGCATGCACAGCGAGGGCTTCTTTGATCATGCGGTTGCGGGCGTCTTCGTTGGTTTCGGTTTGGATACGGCCGGTGAGCTCATCGAGCTTGGGATTGCTGTACGCGCCGAAATTCCATTGACCTTGCGCACCTGCGGGCGTGGCCAAGACGGTGAACAGCAGGTTGTGGGCATCGAAGCCTGCGGGTGACCAGCCGAGCATGAAGAACGACACATCGCGCTTGAGCGCACGAGGAAAGTAGGTGGCTTTGGGCTCCATCTGCAGGCGCACGCGCACATTGATGCGCGAGAGATTGGCGGCCACAGCTTGGCAAATTTCACCGTCGTTCACATAACGGTCGTTAGGGCATTGCATAGGCACTTCAAAACCAGTTGGATAGCCTGCATCAGCGAGCAGTTTGCGGGCAGCCTCGGGGTCGTAAGGCAGGCGCTTTTCCATTTCGGGCGAGAAGCCGCGAATGCCATCATTGATCATCGCGCCAGTGGGGCGAGCCAAGCCTCGCATCACTTTGCTGGCGATGCTGTCAATATCTATCGCTTGGTAAAACGCCTTGCGAACGCGCACATCTTTGAAGGGGTTTTTGCCTTTGATGTTGCTTCCGACCAGTTCTTCGCGTTGCTGATCAAAGCCCAAGAAAATAATCCGCGCCTCGGGTGACTGTAATACCGCACGGCCAGCACGCTCTTGAACACGCTGCATGTCTTGCAAGGGCACGGGGTCGATCAAATCGACTTCGCCGCTGATGAGCGCAGCCACCCGCGTGCCATCGTTGGCCAGCGGCAGGAAGACGATTTCATCAATGTTAGTTTCATGCTTGCCCCACCACAGCGAGCTGCGCGCAATCACGGTGCGCACACCGGGCTGGCGCTCGCGCACGCGAAATGGCCCTGTGCCATTGGCTTTGAACGAAGCTGCATTTTCAATGCCGCGCCGGCGATCCACGGGCGCGTGGCATTGTTCGCCTCGGCCCAGGCTTTGTTCAAGATCAAGATGTTGGTGATGACATCGGGCAAGATGGGGTTGGGGCGAGCCGTTTCGACCTCGACTTGATAAGGTCCGGTTTTGCGCACTTCTTTGACTGTGGCCAGTTGCGAACGCACATCTGAGCCATCGCCACGCGCACGGTCGAGCGAGAACACCACATCGTCTGCACCAAAGGGCGCACCATCATGAAAGCGCACGCCTTGACGCAAATCAAATTGCCACACCGTGGGCGACTTCAAACGCCAAGCGGTCGCCAGCGACGGCCCGACGCGCAGTTGCTTATCACGCGTGACGAGCGATTCAAAGACGTTGTTGAGGAAAGACAACTGCACCGCTTCATTGAGCGTGTGTGGATCCAGCGAGAGCACATCGCCTTGGTTGGCCACGCGGAGAATGCGGCTAGCAGGCTGAGATTGCGCTGGCGCAAGGCATGCGAATGCAGTCAGCGCGGCCAACACTGCAGCTGGTAACCGGCGAACGAATGTGGGGTATAAATTGAGTGTCATCAAAAGATTAAACCACGATGCAGGGTTCTTCGCAGTGGTGCAATTCCTCGCAACGAATGCGCCACGACTGGGTAGAAACGCACTCAGAAGTAAACTATGCATCGTCGCGTTGCGCAGGCTCATGCAAGCTGACACAGACGCAACTGAAAATCAACAAGGTCATAAGGAATCACACATGGGTGCGCAATGGAAAGCCAAGGGCAAGGAACTCGCGGCGAATGCTCGGGGCAAATTGTTTGGTCGTTTGGCCAAGGACATCATGATGGCGGCCAAGAGCGGGGCGGATCCCGCATCGAACTCGCGGCTGCGCTTGGTGGTGGAGCAGGCGCGTAAGGCTTCGATGCCTAAGGATACGCTGGAGCGGGCGATCAAGAAGGGCGCGGGCTTGCTAGGCGATGCGGTGCAGTTTGAGAGCGTGATGTATGAAGGCTATGCGCCGCATCGCGTGCCGGTGATGGTGGAGTGTTTGACGGATAACGTGAACCGTACCGCGCCTGAGATGCGGGTGCTGTTTCGCAAAGGGCAGCTTGGGACTTCGGGCTCAGTGGCTTGGGATTTTTCGCATGTGGGCTTGATCGAAGCGCAAGGCGCATCCCAAGATGCGGATGCAGAGATGGCGGCGATTGAGGCGGGGGCGCAAGATGTGCAATTGCCTCAGGCGGGCGATGAGGATGAAGATGGCAATCCGGCCTTGCCGCTGTTCGTGACAGACCCGGCGGATTTGGATGTGGTCAGCCGCGCTTTGCCGACACAGGGGTTTAATGTGGTGTCAGCAAAATTGGGCTATTTGCCGAAGAATCCGATTAGCGCGGCGAGCTTGTCTGCTGAACAACGCGCCGAAGTGGAAGATTTCTTGGCTGCGATTGACGGCAATGATGATGTGCAGCAGGTGTTTGCGGGCTACAACGCTTAAAACCTGATGCGATCAGCGCTTTTTAGCGGCGGGTTTTGACGCTTTTTTAGCTACTGGCGCGGCTTTTTTCGCAGCCACTTTCTTGGCGGCAACTTTTTGCTTTGCTGCGACTGGCGCAGCACTAGAGCTTGGCGCTGGCGCTGGCGCAGCAACGGCTGATACGCCCGCCACTTTTTGTGCGGCAGCCAACAGCGCCTGATGCTCAGAGAGCAAATAGTCGCCCAAATCCGTCACATCAGGCATGGCGCGGCGGCAGGCGATCAGGCCGTAGTCCAAGCGCCCGGCATAGCTTTGCACTGTGACGTTGAGCGCCATGCTGTGAATCGCAATTGAGACGGGGTAGAAGCTGGCGAGCTTGGCGCCGGCGAAATACAGAGGCACGGGACTGCCGGGCACATTGGAGATGATCAAATTCGCCAGCGGTGGAATGGCGGTGATGAGCCCCGAGCGAGAGGCCGCAGCCGCAATGCCAGAGAAGAGCCAAGGCGCAGCGATCAAGGGGAAGTCGGTGGGCATGGAGGTGTTCATGCCGGACATCATGGCCTTGTTGGCCTCGGCCGATTCGTGCACGAGGCGCAGGCGCTTGACCGGATCGCCCTCATCGGTGGCCAAGCTCACAATCATGCCGCTGACTTGGTTATTCGCCGTGGTGTCGCCGGGGGCGCGCAAACTCATGGGAATGGCGGCGAGTAAGGGCTTTTGCGGCAAATCACTGTGGTCTTTCAAATAATTGCGCAAAGCGCCCGCCGTGGTGGCCATGACCACATCGTTGAGCGAGCCGCCTAAAGTTTTGCCAATGAATTTGGTCTCAGCCAGCGAGATGGTGCGGCCAGCGAAGGTGCGTTGATTGGTGATGGCCACATTGAGCAAGGTGCGCGGGCCGAAGATTTTGAAATCGCGCGGCGGACCCCAGCGGCGTTTGCCATCTTCATCGCGGGCGGGCGTGAGCAAGCCTTTGATGCTGCCGAGCATAGCGGGCGCGCCTTGCGCGAGTTGAATCACTTGCGCGGCCATGTTGCGAGCGGCTGCGCCTGCCAATTCTGCAAAGCCGAGTTGATACCGATTGCTGCGCACCCGTGGGCGCGGCGGCTTGACGACGCGGCCAGCGGGCTCCATGTCAAAAATCGATTGCGCCACGGCAATGCCGCCCTGCCCATCCATGCCCGCATGGTGCGCCTTGGTGTAGAGCGCGGCTTGACCGCTTTGAGCCCGCTGATAATGAAAAACTCCCACAAGCGGGCGGCTGCGATCCAAGAGGCTCGAATGCAGTCGCGCGACATATTGCTGCAATTGCCGATTGGTGCCCGGCCTAGGCAGCGCCACATGGCGCACGTGGTAGTCCAAATCCACGTCTTCATCGTCCACCCAGATCGGGTTGGTCAAATCAAACGGGATCAGCGCGAGCTTGCGGGTGAATAAATCCGCCAAATGCATGCGCTCTGAGAGGCGCTGCTTGGCATGCTCATAAAATGCGGCATCG
>JAAUOI010000145.1 GCA_012036375.1 Allobrachymonas sp.
CTTGCCCACAGGCAGGTCGATCACATCCATCGGAATCAGCGATTCAAACGCCGCAGCAGCGCCCGCGCCGCGCAAGACGAGTTGCCCCATGTGCGAGACATCAAACAGCCCCGCCGCGTTGCGCGTGTGCGCATGCTCGGCCATGAGGCCAGCGGGGTATTGCACGGGCATCGAATAACCCGCAAACGGCACCATGCGAGCGCCCAGCTCAATATGCAAGGCATTCAAGGGAACATTAAGTAAAACAGCGTCAGACACAAACAGGGCTCCAAATCAAACGACACCTCACACATGAGATGCTGAGAACCCTGTTGTCCGCTTTACCTGAGAGATTCAAGGCAGTTTGGAACTGCTATTTGCCCCTTCGGTGGACTGCACTTTGCATGCAGCCTCTCTCCAACAGAATGTGAAAGCCGTTGAGCCTTCATCGCTTGTCCTTTTGCCTGAGCGTTCACCCTTGATCAGGGCTGCGCCTTCGGCGATTCACTGAAGAATTCTCTCCAAGCAAACCAAATTGTACCTTGCATAATCAGGCTATGAACGACGCAAAAAATTCCCCCGCAGCCCCGATTCTTGCCGGCCATCTTCTCGTGCAGTGCCTGATGGAGCAAGGCGTGACGCAGGCTTTTGGCGTGCCGGGGGAGAGCTATCTCGCTGTGCTCGATGGTTTCGCGCAATACCGCGAAAAAATCCAGTTCATCACTTGTCGCCAGGAAGGCGGCGCGGCCTTCATGGCCGAAGCTGCGGGCAAACTCAGCGGCAGGCCGGGCATCTGCCTTGTGACGCGCGGGCCGGGCGCCACCAATGCCTCCATTGGTCTGCACAACGCGTTTCAAGATTCCACGCCCATGGTCTTGCTGGTGGGCGATGTGGGGCGCGACATGCGCGATCGCGAGGCGTTTCAAGAGATGGATTTCTTTGGTTTCTTCAAGCCGATTGCCAAGCGAGTCGAGCGGATCGACGATGCCGCGCGCATTCCTGAATACATCGCCCGCGCGTTTGCCACCGCGATGAACGGCAGGCCAGGCCCCGTCGTCCTCATCTTGCCGGAAGATATGTTGACAGAACAAGTCAACGCATCACCATTACCGAAAATCGAACCCGTTCAAAGCTGGAGCGACCCTGGCGCTTTGCGCAGCCTGCGCGAGATGCTCCTGAAAAGTGAGCGCCCCTTGGTGATTGCGGGCGGCGGCGGTTGGACGGTGCAAGCGGCGCAAGCACTGCAACGCTTCGCAGAAAACTGGCAACTGCCCGTTTGCAACGCCTTTCGCTTTCAAGACACGTTTGACAATCACCATCCGCTCTACGCAGGCGATGTGGGCATTGGTATCAATCCAGCGCTGGCGCAGCGCGTGAGAAACGCTGACTTGCTGCTCGTGATCGGCCCGCGCTTGGGCGAGATGACCACCGGCGGCTATACCTTGATTGAAGCGCCGCGCCCCAACAACAGCTCGTTCACATCCACGCCAGCGCCGAAGAGTTGAACCGCGTCTACCAAGCCGACCTCGCCATTTGCGCCACGATGAATGCTGCGGCCAGAAGTCTTGAAGTGCTCACTGCGCCTATTTCTGTCGCCTGGGGCACAGAATCAAGGTTGGCGAACGCGCAATATCGCCAATGGATTGAGCCGCAGAGCCTGCCCGGTTTACCGTTTGACGATGCCGGCGGCGATGAGGGAATGATCAACATGCCGCGCATCATCCAACTCTTGCAACAGCATTTGCCGCCAGATGCCGTGCTGACCAACGGTGCTGGAAATTATGCGAGCTGGATGCACCGTTATTTCCAGCACCATGGCTTGGCCAAAGGTTTCAAAACCCAAGTTGCGCCCACCAGTGGCAGCATGGGCGTGGGCGTGCCGGCGGGCGTGGCGGCGCATGTAATGACCGGCCGCGTGGCGTTCACGATGGCGGGTGATGGCGATTTCCTCATGACCGGCCAAGAGCTCTCCACTGCTACAGCCCACGGCGCAGCGAGCATCGTGCTGGTTTTAAATAACGGCAGCTACGGCACGATCCGCATGCACCAAGAGCGCGAGTATCCGAAGCGAATCAGTGGCTCGGTGATTGCAGGCGCAGATTTTGCGCTGCTTGCCCAAGGCTATGGTTATCACGGCGTGCGGATTACGCACACTGACGAATTTGAAGCTCAGTTACTGGCGGCCTTGGCTCGTTTGAAGGAGCAGCAAGGCACTTTGATCGAGCTCATCATTAGCCCTGAAGTGATTACCACGCGCAATAGTTTGTCTGCGATTACGCAGCAGGCGCTCTCGAAATAGTAGCGTTCGCCGCAGGTTATGCAACGGCTTGTTGCCTGTTTCATGCTTGCCGCTCACGTTGGCGCGAGGTGTGCGATGTGCTGCGGGTCAGTTCACCACGCGCAGTGCCCTTGTAGTCTGCGAAGATGGTTTGCATGAATGCCACACTGGTGTGCGAATGCAATAGCGAGCGCGAATGGAACAGCCCCGCATCACATCACCCACCTCGCACCCTGAGGTTTGGTTGGAATGCCAACTGATAGCGTGCCAACCAAGCCGCAGGGTGCGATGGTCGTGTCAGGGATGAGCGGCGCGGCCATTCGCGCTCGCTATTGCGTGAATGTGCCACAAACAGTGTTGACGCCAACCAAATCAATGTGCAAGTCAAGCCACTGCGCGAGGTGCTAGCTGATCAGCACTGGCGCGTCCATCGTGCCAACGTGAGCGGCTCGCGTGGCGAAGCGTATGGCAGTAAAAATGCAAAAAACCTAACGCACACCAGCAGCAAACAGCCCCGCATCCATTTCCCGATGTCTGCGTAGCGTCACATGACTGCCCGCAAACAAACGAGCCAGTTCTTCCACCAAAAACACCGAGCGATGCTGCCCGCCTGTGCAGCCAATGGCCACCGTGACATAGCTGCGATGATCTTGTGCGAGCTTAGGCAACCAGTGGTTCAAAAACTCTTGAATCTGCTCAAGCATCACACCTACATCGGCTTCGTTGTTCAAAAAATCTTGCACCGGCTTGTCGCGCCCCGTGAGCGGGCGAAGCAGCGGGTCGTAATGCGGGTTGGGTAGCATGCGCACGTCAAACACATAGTCTGCATCCAGCGGAATGCCGCGCTTAAAGCCGAAAGATTCAAAGACCAAAGTGAGTTGATTGCTGGGCGCGTTCACCAATTGCTTGATATAGCTTTGCAACTGGGTGCTGCGGATTTGGCTGGTATCGATGACGTGCGAGTTTTCGCGCAGCTGCGAGAGTAAATCGCGTTCTATCTCGATGGCATCCGTTAAGGCACGACGTTGATCATCCACCTGATTGGAAGACAGCGGATGCTTACGGCGCGTCTCGGAAAAACGGTGCACCAAGGTGTCGGTATTGGAGTCGAGAAAGATGGTTTTGACTTGGTGGCCAGCTTCTCGCAACTGATGGAGCTGCCGTGGCAAAAGATGCAAGCTGCTCGCGCTGCGCACATCCATCGCAATCGCAATCCGCGCCACATGATGCTGCTGCTCCAGTGTGATGAAAGAGGCTAGACAATTCAGGGGGCAAATTATCCACGCAGTAGTAGCTCGCATCTTCCAGCGCCCGCAGCGCCACCGATTTACCCGAGCCCGACATGCCGGTGATCAGCATCAACTCCAGCGGTTTGGCTTCTGCGGTATCAGCAGAGAAATCTGCGCTCATGCAGCTCCCAGCATCTCTTTGGCATGCGCCAGCGTGGTGTTCGATAGCTTCTCGCCACCGAGCATACGAGCCACTTCGCTCACGAGAGCTTCGCCCGCAATCGGTTTTACCGAGCTTTCGGTGAGCTTGCCCACCTGCTGCTTGGCCACCAGCAAATGTTGATCGGCGCAGGCGGCCACTTGCGGCAAATGCGTCACAGCGAGCACCTGCCGGTCTTGCCCGAGCTGTTTCATGAGGCGCCCCACAGTTTCCGCAACAGCGCCGCCGATGCCTGAATCTACTTCGTCAAAATCAAAGTGCCTGCGCTGCCGAGCTTGCTGGTGGTTACGGCAATCGCCAAGGCAATGCGCGACAGCTCGCCGCCCGAAGCCACTTTGCCAATGGCGCGAGGCGTGCTGCCGGCATGGCCTGCGACTAAGAATTCCACCGTTTCTGCACCATGCGCTGTGGGCTCGCAAGCCGTTAAACGCACTTCAACTTTCCGCCCTGCATGCCCAAGCCTTGCATGGCGGTGGTGATGCTATTGCCCAGCTGAGGAGCGGCTTTGCTGCGTTGTTTGCTCAACGCTAGGCAAGCCTTTTTCAGCGCCTCTTGTGCAGTTTGTGCGCTGCGCTCTAAAGCGCCTAAATCGCTAGCCGCTTCCAGTTGCTTGAATTGCGTTTGCCACTGCGCCAGCAGCTCGGGCAGCTCTTCAGGCGTGCGGTGAAAGCGCCGCGCCAATTGCATCCATAAGCTCACTCTTTCATCCAGCTCGGTTAAGCGTGCAGGATCAGGCGCACTCTTGCGCGTGAATGCATGCAAGCTGCGTGCAATGTCGTCAATTTGTGCCAAATTTGAAGCCAAATCAGTACCTAGCCGGCTAAATTCCTGCGCGAGGTGCTCATTTTTGTAGCAATTCCAAAGCTTGTGCAAGCCGTTGCGATGCTCCGCTGTCGCCCTCTAAATGCTCCACCGCAGTATGCGCAGCTTGCAGCAAATCTTGCGCATGGCTTTGCAGGCTGTGCTCGGCATTGAGTCGCTTCCCACTCATCGAGGCTGGGGAGCGAGTTTGTTCAATTCACTAAGCTGCCAAGACAGGCGCTCGCGCTCGGAATCGAGCGTAGCTTGCGCTGCGCGAGCCTCTTCCAAAGCTTTCAAGGCATCGCGCCAAGCCGCATGCGCTATTGACGCATCGCTCGCGTCAATCCGCCCATAAGCATCGAGCAAGCGGCGCAGCTCGGCGGTTTGCGTCAGTTGCGCCCAAGCATGCTGGCCATGAATGTCCACCAAATGCTCCGCCACCTCGCGAAGCTGCGCAAGAGTCGCAGCGCTGCCATTGATCCAAGCGCGGCTCTTGCCTTGTGCATCAATGCTGCGGCGCAGTAGCAAGCTGCTTTCGCTTTCAAAGCCGGCCTCTTGCAACCAAGTTTGCAAGCTTGCAGGCGCGTCAAATTGCGCAGAAATCTCCGCCCGCGCTGCCCCTTCGCGCACCACACCCGTGTCTGCCCGATTGCCCAGAGCCAATTGCAGCGCGTCAATCAAAATCGACTTGCCAGCGCCCGTCTCGCCCGTGAGCACGGAAAAGCCCGAAGACAAATCCAGTTGCAGCTCGCGCACGATCACAAAATCGCGCAGATGAATATGGGTCAGCATGGAAGCAAACTCTCCATCACACCGTCCCCTCATTCCAATGCAGCTTGCGGCGCAGCGTGTCGTAATAACTCCAGCCGCTCGGGTGCAGATAGGTCACGCGATGCGGCGAGCGGCTCACGACAATGCGGTCGCCCACCAAGAGCGAGGCATAGTTTTGCATATCAAAATTCGCACTGGCTTCTTTGCCTGCTACCAATTCAATAGCGATTTGCGCAGAATCTGCAAGTGCAAGCGGCCTGTTTGATAAAGTATGCGGCGCAATGGGTACGAGCAGCCAGCCTTTCAAATCCGGATGCATGATGGGCCCGCCGGCAGACAGCGCATAAGCGGTAGACCCCGTGGGCGAAGCGACGATCAAGCCATCGGCCCGCTGATTGGCCACAAAGCGCCCATCCACTTCCACGCGCAGCTCCACCATGCCAGATCCTGCGCCGCGATTGATCACCACATCATTGAGCGCCAACGCATCAAACACACTCACTCCATCGCGCATCACCTGCGCCTGCATGAGCGAGCGCTCTTCTTGCGCATGCTCGCCACGCAGCATCGCGGGCAGGGCGGTTTTGTAATCGGTCAAGGCAATGTCGGTGATAAAACCCAAGCGGCCATGGTTGATGCCAATGAGGGGCAGGCCATAGCTGGCCAGTTGCCTGCCCACGCCCAGCATCGTGCCATCGCCGCCCACCACCATGGCAAGATCGCATTGCTGGCCAATTTGAGCGAGGCTCAACGTGGCATGGCCGTTGAAATCTTTGCCAAGCTCTTGCCCGGCCCACTGACCTGCGCTGTCTTGATCCAGCACCACCTCTGCGCCCTGATCCATCAAAAAATGCGCCAAATCGAGCAGCGTCTCGCGCATGCTGACGCTGCTGACATGGTATTTGCCAATGAGCGCGATGTGTTTGTATTTCAAAGCCGAGGAGGACATGCGCAAATTACAACATTAAAATGAATGAGTTGTACATATTTTCAGCATAAATCCTCACAGACCCTTCCCATGGATGACCGCGCCAAGCAGTTGCTCAAAGCCTTAATCGAGCGCTATATCGCCG
Source organism: Allobrachymonas sp. (assembly GCA_012036375.1). GTDB lineage: Bacteria > Pseudomonadota > Gammaproteobacteria > Burkholderiales > Burkholderiaceae_C > JANMDU01. Next base: position 6,352 of record JAAUOI010000145.1, read on the forward strand.
ATGGGCAACCCGTGGGATCGCGCACTTTGTCTAAAGCTAGTGGATTAGAACTATCCGCAGCAACGATTCGCAATGTGATGAGCGATTTGGAAGAGCTGGGCTTGATCGCCTCGCCACACACCAGCGCAGGGCGCATTCCTACGGCGCGGGGCTATCGATTGTTTGTCGACACGATGCTCACCGTAGACCAAACCGGCTTTGCCGCGCCCAGCATTGCCGCCGATCAACCCCAGCGCGTGATCAGCAATGCAGCGAATTTGCTGTCGAGTTTGTCGCAATTTGTTGGCGTGGTGATTGCGCCGCGCAAGGCGTCCGTCTTTCGTCACATCGAATTTCTTCGACTTTCAGAAAAACGCATCTTGGTGATCATCGTCGCGCCCGATGGCGATGTGCAAAACCGCGTGATTTTTACGGAGAGTGATTTCACGCAAAGCCAATTGATTGAAGCCTCGAATTTTTTGAATGCGAATTACGCCGGCTTGGCCATCGAGCAAGTTCGCGAACGCTTGAAGACCGAGATGGAGCAACTCCAAGGCGAAATCGCCAAGCTGATGCAAGCAGCCGTGCAACTCAGCTCCGAGGCGCTGGCCTCGGGCGATGGCGAGGTGGTGATTGCTGGCGAGAAGAATTTGCTGGAGGTGAGCGATTTTTCGCAAGACATGGGGCATCTGCGCCGCGCTTTTGGATTGTTTGAGCAAAAAGCGCAATTGCTACGCTTGCTGGATGTTTCGAGCCAAGCTGAGGGCGTGCGGATTTATATTGGCGGCGAGAGTCAAGTGGTGCCCGTTGAAGAGCTTTCGGTAGTGAGCGCACCCTATGCCGTGGATGGTCAAGTCGTGGGTAAGCTCGCCGTGATTGGCCCCACCCGCATGCCTTATGAACGCATGATTCAGATTGTGGACATCACCTCGAAATTGGTGGGCAATGCACTGAGCCAAGGTAGTGCGCTGCGATTGCCGTGATTGGCATGCTATAATTTTGGTCTTGGGCGGCTGTAGCTCAGCTGGATAGAGTACTTGGCTACGAACCAAGGGGTCGTGGGTTCGATTCCTGCCAGCCGCACCATCAGATGCATCGGGTCAACTCTCACAAGGAGTTGACCCGTTTTGCTTCAGGCTGCCGCCAATGCCACCTGGTTGCGGCCGCTGGCGCTTGCTGCGTAG
>JAAUOI010000146.1 GCA_012036375.1 Allobrachymonas sp.
TTTGCACAGCGCTGATTTCACATCATTTTCCAGGCAGCTTGCGCGGCAGAGGGCAGGCGCTGTACACGGTGCTAGGGTATGGCGCACCAGGTGTCTTGGGCAGTTGGGCTGGCGGCTTGATCAGCGAAGCTTATGGCTTGCGGAGTATCTTTTGGGTGTCCTCGGGCATAGCGCTGCTGGCCTTGTTGGCCAGTATCAAGGCGTGGCGTTTGCATCACCCGGCGGCTTCGCGCCCAGCTTGATTTCGCTGATCAACGCAATCGCGATCAAAGCCAGCGCCGCACCTGCGAGCATGCCGCTTGACAGAGGCTCGCCCAAAAACAAGTGCCCCCAGAGCACACCAAACATCGGAATCATGAATGCGGGTGTCATCGCGGCGGTGCTGGAAATATGGCGCATCACGCGCAAATGCAACCAAAACGCCATGCCCGAAGTCACGATGCCCATGACGGCGGTGGCCAAGAGCGCCTGCGTGCTCCATTGTGCTTTCGGAGCATCATAAACAGCCCAAGGCGCAAGCAGCACCAGCGACCAGGCATGCGTCATCGCGGCAATGGGCAGCGGCTCAATGTGCGCGAGTGCCCGCTTGGTCAACGGCACGGCGATGCCGTAGCAGACTGATGCAATCAAGGCCGCAAGGCAAGCGAGCAGGGCGGTGGGCGATAAATCTATTGGCCCCAATCGCACAATCATGCCAATGCCCAGCATACCCACCCAGCAGCCTGCCACCTTGCGCACACTCAGCGTATCCACCTTCATCCACGCCGCAAACAAGCAACCAAACATCACATAGCTGGTGTTGATGAGGGCGCTGTAGCTCGAAGGCACATGCAAGCCCGCCCACGCAAACAACATGAAGGGCACAGCAATCGCAGACAGTGAAATCCACAGCAGCTCGCGCCAATGTGTCCATGGCCAGCGGTGCTTGAGCGCGCGCATGATGAACGCCAGCGTGAGCGTGGCTAGGCCAATGCGCAAACCCGCCAGCACGGCGGGCCCCAGTTGTGGGCTGGCAATCCGAATGAACAAAAACGAAGCGCCCCACAGCGCCGACAGCGCCACAAGCTGCGCAAAAGCGGCAAGACTCATAAAAGCCATTTTATAAGCAAAATAGGCATCTAGCCGGCATAGAATGTGCGCGGAGTGCTATTGAATTGATAGCGAATTAAGCGCCAGATCAGGCGGGGTGCTGATAGCCTGTGCCCAGGGCAATGAGTTGGTCTGTGATGTGAGCGTGGGTTTGTTGGTCACAGTCTTGCTTGATCCATTGCAGCCAGTGGGCATGCGGCGCTGGCTGGTTGCTCTGATCTTGGCCGAGCCAAATTTTGGGATGCTGGGTGGCGGCGGGGCGGCCTTCGATCAGCAGTTCTTCGTAGAGCTTTTCACCGGGGCGCAGGCCGGTGATGTTGATGGCGATGTCGCCGTTGGGATTGGCCTCATCGCGCACGGACAGGCCGCTGAGTTGGATCAGCATTTTGGCGAGATTGACGATTTTGACGCTTTCGCCCATGTCCAGCAGATACACGGGGGCGCCTCGTGTGTGAGTGGTGTTGAGGGCTGCCGCTTGGATGACGAGCTGCGCGGCTTCAGGAATCGTCATGAAATAGCGCGTGATCTCTGGGTGCGTCAAGGTGATTGGCCCGCCGGCTTGAATTTGCTGTTGAAATTTGGGGATGACCGAGCCAGAAGAGGCGAGCACATTGCCAAACCGCACCATACAAAAGCGGGTAGATTGCTCTGCGTTGGCGTGCTCGGAGGCGATGGATTGCAGGGTCATCTCGGCCAAGCGCTTGCTCGCACCCATGATGTTGGTGGGGCGCACCGCCTTGTCGGTGCTAATCAGCACCATGTCTTGCACCTGAGCAGAGAGGGCAGCTTGCGCGACATTCAAAGTACCGAGTACGTTGTTTTTAAGACCTGCAGCGGCATTGCTTTCGACTAAAGGAACATGCTTGTAGGCCGCAGTGTGATAAATCGTTTGCGGCGCGATGTCTGTGATCACGCGCTCCAACTGCTGGGCATCAAGCACGTTGACCAAACGCGCGGTGAGCTTGGGGCGTTGGTCGGCGGGTAGCGTTTGCAACAGCGCGACAAGCTCTTCATGAATGGCGTAGAGTGCAAACTCGTTAAGCTCCAGCAGTGCCAGATGCGCAGGCAAAATGCGCAAAATTTGCCGCGCAAGCTCGCCGCCAATTGAGCCGCCCGCGCCCGTGATCACCACCACTTTGCCGCGAATGTTTTTTGCAGTAAGTGCGTATCGGGTGCAACCGGGTCACGTCCGAGCAGATCTTCAATATTGATCGCGCGCAAATCATTCGCATCGGCTTTGCCGCTGGCCAAATCGCTCAAGCTAGGCAATGTGCGCACTGCCACTTGGGTGCTGGCCAAAATCTGCAAAATTTCGTTGCGCCGCGTGCGCGAGAGGCTAGGAATAGCCAAGAGAATTTGACCAACACTATGCTGCGCTACCAAGCCTTGCACCTGACTGGCAGGCGACACCAAAATGCCTGAAATACTGGCCTTGTGCAGGCTGGGGTTGTCGTCTAAAAAGCCAACCACTTTGGCGCGGCCTGAGCTGGCCAATGAGGCCGCCAACTGCTGCCCCGATTGACCAGCGCCATAGACGAGCACGAATTCTTGTGATTGCTCCAGCAGTTTGTCTTGGCTACTGGGCGCGAGCAATTGACTGGCCAAGAGCCGTACCAGGGCCAAGCCAATCAGCAGCAAAAATGGCTGTAGCACGCCAATTGCACGTGGCACCAAGGGAAAACCATAGGCCGTGAATATCGCGCTATAAATCACCGCATACAGCGCCACAGCGCGCAAGGCGGCATCAATCGTCTGCCGTCCCGCAAAGCGAATCACCGTGTGATAGAAACCAAACGCACTGAGCAACGGAATCGCCAAGAGCACAGACAGCAACACCGCCAGCCATTGATAGCCTTCCAAACTCACCCAAGCTTCAAAACGAAAGCAAATCGCCAACCAGACGGTGATCACGCACAAAGAAGCATCTGTCAAAATCGCCAGCGTTTTCTTGGCGCGGCGTGGTAGTGCCAAAAGGCCATCCATGCGTTGATTGGAAGCGTGTTTCATGCTGTCGGGCTCAATGCGACACGCCGCGTGCGCCCAAGGCTTGCAGCAGGGTACGCCAGATGATGAGCAGATCTAGGCGAATGCTTCTGCGCTGAGCATACTCCGCATCGAGGCGCACTTTTTCTGGAATCGCAATCTCATCTCGGCCATTGATTTGCGCCCAGCCCGTGAGCCCCGGCACGAGCGTATGCACGCCTTGTTCAGTGCGCAAGGCAATCAAATCATGCTGGTTAAACAGGGCAGGGCGCGGGCCGACGATGCTCATCTCGCCGGTGAGTATGCACCACAGCTGAGGCAGCTCATCCATGCTGCTTTTGCGAATGAACGCGCCGACAGGCGTGAGCCACTGCTCGGGGCGCTCTAGCAAATGCGTGGCCACCGCAGGCGTGTCGATGCGCATGCTGCGAAATTTTAGGCATTTTAAAAATCACATTGTTTTTTCCCACGCGGTCTGACCAATACAGCACGGGTCCGGGCGAGCTCAGCCGCACGGCAAGCGCTGCCAAAGCAATCGGCAATGCAAGCAGTGGCATTGAGAGCAACACGATCAATAAATCAAGGCAGCGTTTCACAGGTGTTTTTAAAGCAAAATAGGGATCTAGCCGGCATAGAATATGCGCTGAGTGCTATTAAAAGCGTAGTCATTCATGGTGAATCAGGGCGCAATTGCAACTTATCCAGCAGATCGCTGACCAGCTCCAAGCGAATCAAAGGGCTATCAAGCTCCAGCATGCGCTGCTTGATTTCTAGAGGCAAAGGCAGCAGCTGACACCAGCGGTAGGCCAGCCACGAGCAGTCATGAAACTGTTCTTGGCTGGGCTGCCCCTCCATCAAATTGTGCAGGACTTCGGGCGGCATGCGATTCAATGCACTTTTGAGCAAACTGATGCAGTCTTGCAGCTCATCGGGCACGGCCACGGGTGAATCTTGCGGCACATGCGACACATCGGCAATCCAAAGCCCATGCTTCAAGCGCTCGGTACGCTGAATGCGAAAACGCTGCTGTCCCACGCAGCGCACGACGCGCAAGCCCGGCTGAGGATTGTCATGCTCGGTGATGATTGCCAGCGTACCTACTTGTGCAAACGTCTCTGCCTGCCCGGGCTTGGCCACTTCTTGGCCTTGCGTGAGGCTCACCACGCCAAACGGTGCACCGGCTTCAATGCAGCGGCGAATCATGTCGAGATAACGCACTTCAAAAATGCGCAAGGGCAACACCGCGCCCGGATACAGCACCGAGCCCAGTGGAAACAAGGGGAGTTGATTGAGAGTCAAGCGCGTCTCTTCAATGATGGAGCACGACGAAGCGGCGAAATCAAGCGACGAAAATTATTCAGCGCGAGTCAAGCCGCATCAGCAGAGGCCACTGCATCTGATGGCTGGCGTTGCAGCATCGCCAGCACTTGCGGAATTCTCGCCCGCAGCTCGCGGCGATCACAAATGAAATCGACCGCGCCTTTTTCTACCAAAAACTCGGCGCGCTGGAAGCCTTCGGGCAAGGTCTGGCGCACCGTGTTTTCAATCACGCGCGGGCCCGCAAAGCCAATCAAAGCCTTGGGTTCCGCAATCACCACATCGCCCACAAAGGCAAAACCCGCGCTCACGCCGCCCATGGTCGGGTCGGTCAGTACGCTGATGTAGGGCAGGCCTTTTTTCGCCAGCCGCGTGAGCGCGGCGTTGGTCTTGGCCATTTGCATGAGCGAGAGCAAACCCTCTTGCATGCGCGCGCCGCCGGTGGCCGTGAAGCAGATGAAGGGTACTTTTTGCTCAATCGCGGTTTCTACACCGCGCACAAAGCGCTCGCCTACCACCGAGCCCATGGAGCCGCCCATGAAATCAAATTCAAAGCAGGCCACCACGACTTCCAGGCTGTGCACCGCGCCACCCATCACGATCAGCGCATCCGTCTCGCCGGTTTCTTCCATCGCAGCTTTCAGGCGCTCTGGGTACTTGCGGCTGTCTTTGAACTTGAGCGCATCCACGGGGATGACTTCTTGGCCAATTTCATAGCGACCTTCTGCATCGAGGAAGACATTGAGCCGAGCGCGCGCGCCAATGCGGTGGTGATGCCCGCACTTGGGGCAGACCATTTGGCTGTGCTCCAAATCGGTTTTGAACAGCACCGATTCGCAGGCGGGGCACTTCGTCCACAAGCCTTCCGGGATCGAGCGACGCTCGGTGGGATCGGTTTTCTCAATTTTTGAGGGGAGGAGTTTTTCTAGCCAAGACATTGGGGTCACCTTGAAGCTTATTTCAATTGATAGGCGATGGTTTGTATCACACCACCATTTTCTGAAACCTCACACAAAACTTCACTATGCTGTACTGAAATTTTAAAGGGTTGATCAGTCAGTACCACGCCGCTGTTGTAGCCAATTCGCGTGTCTGGTCCAGAAGGTTTGTCGCGATTTGAAACGAATTGAGCATTGCGCGGAATGTGCTCGGTCAAGATGAGATAGGAAAATTTTTGGGTTAGCTTGCTACAAAACTGTGAAATGCTGTGGTTGTCTAGATGTTGGAGTACTTGGCGGACAAAGACCACATCAGCTTGTGGAAGCTCATCTTGAGCTAGATCTAGGCAGCGGAAATCAACATCTAGTGATCGATAATTGTTTTGATGTGATGTGATGAGCTCAGGCACGATATCGCAAGCTGTAAAGGAACTGCAATACGACCTGATCTGCGAGCCAACTGAAAAGTCGCCGCAGCCCAAATCGACTGCGCTTAATTTTTGCGGATGTTTGCTTAACCAAGCCGTGATTGCTTTCACATACGGCTGAACGATCTTGTGATCATGCGAGCCAGTACCTGAATAAAAAAATATTCTTGCTGAGCCGATGTACCCCATACCCCGTCTTTGTATATGCGTCCGAAACACTTCTTTGAACGTGATAAAAGGCGGTAGTTGCTATAAGCCCATTTAGTTCGTGCGCGTCTAGCGATGTTGAGTAATGATAACGGTATGAGAGCTTTAAGTGTACTGAGCATGATTTTGAATCAGATAAGCAAGTCTTGCATTATGAGTCTAACGCAGTGCGAATCTCGCGCAGAAAATGAGCAGCTGTCGAGGCTACTTTTTCATGTGGCTGGTCTTCAATCAGCTGGATCAAGCGGCTACCGATGACGACGGCATCGCTGACAACCGCTACAGCTTTAGCAGATGCTGCATCCCTGATGCCGAAGCCAACACCCACCGGCACATTGACGAACTGCCTGATGCGCGGCACGGCTTCAGCGACAGCCTCAGTATTGAGTGAGCCGGAGCCAGTGACGCCTTTGAGCGAGACGTAATAGACATAGCCGCTAGCTAGTTCGCCAACGAGTTTCATGCGTTTCTCGGTCGAAGTGGGTGCAAGCAGGAAGATCAAATCGATGCTCGCTGCTTTAAGCTTGGCGGCAAATTCTTTGCATTCTTCAGGCGGATAGTCCACGATCAACACGCCGTCCACGCCCGCATTTGACGCATCGCGAATGAAGGCATCTTCGCCATGCTTCAAGTCGTAGCGCTCGATGGGATTGGCATAGCCCATGAGCACCACCGGGGTATTCGCATCTTTGCTGCGAAAGGTTTTCACCATTTCGAGCACCTGACTCAGACCAATGCCAAAAGCCAAGGCTTTATCGCCTGCTTTTGAATCACTGGGCCGTCGGCTGATGGGTCGGAAAAGGGTACGCCCAGCTCAATGATGTCGGCTCCAGAGCTGACCATGGCGTGCATGAGATCGGGCGTGATGTCTTTGTACGGAAAGCCAGCGGTGACGTAGGGAATCAGGGCTTGACGGTTTTGCGCCTTCAAGGCATTGAGGCAAGGGGTGATTCTGCTCATCGCTTGAACTCCACCACTTGACCGCCTTTGACTGATTCGCCCTTGCACGAAGGCCGGCAATAAAAGTCAGCATTGGAAAGATCAGCCACTGTGCCGATGTCTTTATCCCCGCGCCCAGAGAGATTGACCAAAATCGATTGATCGGCTCGCATGGTTTTGGCCATCTTCATGGCTTGCGCAATCGCATGGCTCGATTCCAACGCGGGAATGATGCCTTCGGTGCGGCAGAGGTAGTGGAAAGCATCCAAAGCTTCTTTGTCGGTGATGCCCACATATTCTGCGCGTTGCATGTCAGCGAGCCATGCATGCTCGGGCCCACGCCGGGGTAATCGAGGCCAGCGCTGATCGAATGCGTCTCGATGATTTGACCGTTGTCGTCTTGCAGCACATAGGTGCGGTTGCCATGCAATACGCCAGGTTGACCGCGCTGGATGGAGGCGCTGTGTTTGCCAGAATCCAAGCCTTC
>JAAUOI010000147.1 GCA_012036375.1 Allobrachymonas sp.
TCGACGGCAAAAACTGGCGCTTGAAGGATTACGAAGCGCGCGGCGGTTATCAAGCGTTGAAAAAAATCCTCGGCAAAGATGGCGCGAAGCCCACCGTGGATGCGGAAGGCAAAGAAATTCTACCGGGCATGACGCAAGACCAAGTCATTGCCGAGCTGAAAGCTTCTTCACTGCGTGGCCGTGGTGGCGCAGGCTTTCCTACTGGGCTCAAGTGGAGCTTCATGCCCCGCCAATTCCCCGGTCAGAAATACATCGTTTGCAACTCCGACGAAGGCGAGCCAGGCACGTTCAAAGATCGCGATATTTTGATGTACAACCCGCACATCATGATCGAAGGCATGATCATCGCGGGCTACTCCATTGGCGCAAGCGTTGGCTACAACTACATCCATGGCGAAATCTTCTCCGCTTACGAGCGCTTTGAAGAAGCATTGGAAGAGGCTCGCGCTGCGGGCTACTTGGGTGACAACGTCGCGGGCAGCAATTTTAAATTTCAGTTGCACGCCTTCCACGGCTTCGGCGCGTATATCTGCGGTGAAGAAACTGCTTTGCTCGAATCGCTCGAAGGCAAAAAAGGCCAGCCGCGCTTTAAGCCGCCATTCCCCGCGAGCTTTGGTTTGTATGGCAAACCGACGACGATCAACAATACTGAAACCTTCGCAGCCGTTCCATGGATCATTCGCAATGGCGGCCAAGCGTATCTCGAATGCGGCAAACCAAACAATGGTGGTACGAAGATTTTCTCCATCCAAGGCGATGTAGAGAATCCCGGCAATTATGAAATTCCGATGGGCACGCCATTTTCAAAACTACTCGAATTGGCAGGTGGCGTGCGCGGCGGCAAAAAGCTCAAGGCTGTGATTCCTGGCGGCTCATCCTCGCCCGTGCTCCCCGCCAACATCATGATGGAATGCACGATGGATTACGACTCCATCTCCAAAGCAGGCTCTATGCTCGGCTCAGGTGCGGTGATCGTGATGGACGAGACGCGCGACATGGTCGATGTGCTGCTGCGCCTCTCGTACTTCTACATGCATGAATCCTGCGGCCAATGCACGCCTTGCCGCGAAGGCACAGGCTGGCTCTGGCGCATGGTGGATCGCATTGAGCACGGACAAGGTCGCACAGAAGATTTACAAAAGCTCGACAACGTGGCCGAAAACATCATGGGCCGCACGATCTGCGCCTTGGGCGATGCCGCTGCGATGCCAGTGCGCGCGATGCTCAAGCATTTCCGTTCGGAATTCGCAGCCAAGATTGATGCGGCTGAGAAGTTGACGAATCAAACTGCCGTTGCAGCCTGATAAAAGAGAAGCATATGGTTGAACTCGATATCGACGGTCAAAAGGTAGAAATCACTGAAGGCAGCATGATCATGCATGCGGCTGAGAAGTGTGGCACCTACATTCCGCATTTTTGTTATCACAAGAAGCTGAGCATTGCGGCGAATTGCCGCATGTGTTTGGTCGATGTGGAAAAAGCACCGAAGCCGATGCCAGCTTGCGCCACGCCTGTGACGCAGGGCATGATCGTGCGCACCAAGAGCGATAAAGCGATCAAGGCGCAGCAATCCGTGATGGAGTTTTTGCTGATCAATCACCCGCTGGATTGCCCGATTTGCGATCAAGGCGGCGAATGCCAGTTGCAAGATTTGGCGGTGGGCTATGGCAAAAGCAGCTCGCGCTACGACGAAGAAAAGCGCGTGGTGGCGAACAAAGATGTGGGTCCACTCATCAGCATGGAAGAGATGAGCCGCTGCATCCATTGCACACGCTGCGTGCGCTTCGGCCAAGAAGTGGCCGGCAGCATGGAGCTGGGCATGAGCCATCGCGGCGAACATGCGGAGATTGAAACCTTTGTAGGCGAAACCGTTGATTCTGAGCTTTCGGGCAACATGATCGACATTTGCCCTGTCGGCGCGTTGACCAGCAAGCCATTCCGCTACAGCGCTCGCACATGGGAGCTCTCGCGCCGCAAGTCGGTGAGCCCGCATGATTCAACCGGCGCGAATTTGATTGTGCAGGTGAAAAACAATGCCGTGATGCGCGTGGTGCCGCTGGAAAATGAAGCGGTGAACGAATGCTGGATTGCAGACCGTGATCGTTTCAGCTACGAAGCCTTGAATGGCGAAGACCGCCTGAAAACGCCGATGCTCAAGCAAGGCGGGCAGTGGAAAGAAGTCGATTGGCAAACGGCGCTGGAATATGTGGCCAATGGCCTCAAGCAAATCAAAACAGAGAATGGCGCTGATGCGATTGGCGCTTTGCTCAGCCCGCACAGCACGACGGAAGAGCTTTACTTAGCCACGCAACTCGTGCGCGGTTTGGGTTCGGATAACGTGGATGCGCGTTTGCGCAACGCTGAGTTTGGCAAAGCAGAAGGTGTGCGTTGGCTCGGCACATCGATTGCTTCGCTGTCGAACTTGCAAAGCGCTTTGATCGTGGGCAGCAATCTGCGCAAGGATCATCCGCTGTTTGCACAACGAATTCGCCAGTCTGCCCGCAGGGGATGTGCGCTGAGTGCTATTAATTCTGTAGTGTATGACTGGGCGATGCCGGTAGCGAATTCTGTTGCTGTGCCTGCTGGGCAGTGGGCACAGACGCTGGCTGATGTTGCTGCTGCCGTGGCGGCGGAGAAGGGCGTTCAAGCCCCCGCGTCTGGTCATGCCACGGAAGCAGCGCAAAAAATTGCGAAGTCGCTCGTTAAAGGTGAGCGCAAAGCAATTCTGCTGGGTAATGCTGCAGCGCATCACGCCAATGCGTCGAGTCTGCTGGCTCTTGCCGATTGGCTGGGCGAGCACACCGGCGCAACAGTCGGTTATCTCACCGAAGCTGCAAACACTTTAGGCGCACAACTCGTTGGCGCTCAGCCACAGATGAGTGGCAAAAATGCTGCGCAAATGCAAAGCGGCTTGAAAGCCTTGCTCTTGCTGAACAATGAGCCAGAGCACGACACCGCCGCCAAAGCCGCAGTGCAAGCCGATATGGTCGTGACACTCAGTCCGTTCAAAACGAATATGGCGTTTAGCGATGTGTTGCTGCCGATTTCTCCGTTCACCGAGACGGCGGGCACGTTCGTGAACGCCGAAGGCCGGATTCAAAGTTTCCACGGTGTCGTGAAGCCACTCGGCGAAACGCGTCCGGGCTGGAAGGTGTTGCGCGTTTTAGGCAGCACGCTCGGTCTCTCTGGTTTTGAATTTGAAACGGCGCAAGATGTGGCTGCTGCTGCGTTGAAAGGCGACAAAGAGTTCGTCTCTGCATCCAATCTTAGCAATGCCACGAAGTCGAGTTTTGATCTAGGTAAATCAGCAGACGAGCCAGCAACAGCTTTGATCTATCAACTCGACAGCCTGACGCGACGCGCTCCTGCCTTGCAAGCGACTGCGGATGCCAAGGCTGGCGACAAAGTGGGTCAATTAGAAGAGGTGGTCGCATGATTGATGCATTCCACGCTTGGGCGAATGGCTTGATCGTTGCCAGTTGGTGGCAAGGCTTGGCTTGGCCTGTGATCTGGACGCTGATGAAAATCATCGCCGTTACGCTGCCTGTGATGGGCGCAGTGGCGTATCTCACGCTTTGGGAGCGCAAGTTCATCGGCTGGATGCAAATTCGTCTTGGACCCAATCGCGTCGGCCCGTTTGGCTTGTTGCAACCGATTGCTGATGCACTCAAGCTGCTCACCAAAGAAATCATCGTGCCTGCAGCAGCCAGCAAAGGCTTGTTTTCATCGGCCCGATCATGACGATCATGCCCGCGCTGGCGGCTTGGGCGGTTGTGCCCTTTGGCCCCGATATGGCGCTGGCCAATATCAATGCGGGCCTGCTCTTCTTGATGGCGATCACGTCGCTTGAAGTCTATGGCGTGATCATCGCGGGCTGGGCATCGAATTCTAAATACGCTTTCCTCGGTGCATTGCGTGCATCTGCGCAAATGGTGAGCTACGAGATTGCGATGGGTTTTTGCTTCGTCGTCGTGCTCATGGTGGCAGGTACTTTGAACATGACGGGCATCGTCACCAGTCAAGGCACGGGCTACTTTGCCAGTATGGGTTTGAATTTCCTCTCGTGGAACTGGTTGCCACTGCTGCCGATTTTTGTGGTGTACATCATCTCCGGCATCGCCGAGACGAACCGCCATCCGTTTGACGTGGTGGAAGGTGAGTCTGAAATCGTGGCCGGCCACATGGTGGAGTATTCCGGCATGTCGTTTGCGATGTTCTTCTTGGCGGAATACGCCAATATGTGGCTGGTATCGATTTTGGCCGTGATCATGTTCTTGGGCGGCTGGTTGCCACCGATTGACAGCGCCTTGTTTAACTGGATTCCTGGCTGGATTTGGCTGGGTGTGAAAACCTTCTGTGTCGTTAGTCTCTTCATCTGGGTACGAGCCACTTTCCCGCGCTTCCGCTATGACCAGATCATGCGCTTGGGTTGGAAGATTTTTATTCCCGTCACGCTGGTGTGGCTGGTTGTTGTGGGCTTGTGGATCATCAGCCCTTGGAATATTTGGAAGTAAGGCGAGCCATCATGTCATCGACCACTCTCGCAACACCGGGCTTTTCGCTCAAAGATTTTCTCTCCAGCTTCATGCTGATTGAGCTGTTCAAAGGCTTTGCGCTCACAGGCAAGCATGCCTTTCGTCGCAAGATCACGGTGATTTTTCCAGAAGAAAAAACACCCCAATCGCCGCGTTTTCGTGGTCTGCATGCGCTGCGCCGCTATGAAAATGGCGAAGAGCGCTGCATTGCTTGCAAGCTCTGCGAAGCCGTGTGCCCCGCGATGGCGATCACGATTGAGAGCGATATGCGCGCCGATGGCAGCCGCCGAACCACGCGCTATGACATTGATTTAACGAAATGTATCTTCTGCGGTTTCTGCGAGGAAAGCTGCCCAGTGGATTCCATCGTTGAGACACACATCTTGGAATACCACGGCGAAAAACGCGGTGATTTGTATTTCACCAAAGACATGCTACTCGCAGTGGGCGACCGCTATGAAAAGAAATCGCAGCCGCCAAAGCTGCGGATGCGAAATATCGCTGACGTGATTTGATTTTTTCGATAAAGCGAAAAATTCTGAAAAGATAAAAAATGGATATCAAAACAGGTCTCTTCTATGTGTTCTCAGCGGTGCTGCTGTTTGCGGCATTCCGCGTGATCACGGCGCGCAACCCGGTGCATGCTGCGTTGTTTCTCGTGTTGGCTTTCTTCCAAGCCGCTGCGATTTGGATTTTGCTGAAAGCTGAATTCTTGGCGATTACTCTCGTGCTCGTGTATGTCGGCGCGGTGATGGTGCTCTTCCTCTTCGTGATCATGATGATGGACATCAACATGGACGAAGTTCGCCAGGGTTTCTGGAAGCACTTTCCTTTGGCCGCTGGCATTGGTGCATTGATCGCTTTGGAAATGGGGTTCGTACTCATGGGTGGCTTCCGTTTGACGGACGGACCGCAAACACCTGAAGTGCTCGCTGCGCAGGCGAACAACACCAAAGCGCTTGGTGTGTTGCTCTACACCCAATACATTTATCCGATGGAAGTGGCTGCGGTGCTCCTGCTGGTCGGTATCGTTGCTGCAATTGCGCTCACGCTGCGCGAGCGCAAAGACAGCAAGCATGTGGATGCGGGCGATCAGGTGCGCGTGAAGGCACGTGATCGGATGGAGATCATCAAAATGAATGCTACTAAATCGGTAGCACTCAGCGCAGATTCTATGCCGGCGAATGACTCAAATGATCTAAAAAATGAAGGAGGTAAAGCATGAGCTTAACCCTCGGTCATTTCCTCACACTGGGAGCGCTGCTGTTTGCGCTGTCGGTCATCGGCATTTTCTTGAACCGCAAAAACCTCATCGTGTTGCTCATGGCCATCGAGTTGATGTTGCTCGCGGTGAACATGAACTTTGTCGCTTTCTCCTATTACTTGGGCGATTTGCATGGCCAAGTCTTTGTGTTTTTTATTCTCACCGTGGCTGCTGCTGAATCAGCCATTGGCTTGGCGATCCTTGTGCTGCTGTTCCGCAACAAGGCCAGCATCTCGGTAGACGAACTCAACACGCTCAAGGGGTAAATCATGTCAAGCACCTTGAACGCAACCACTCTTCTGGCGGTTCCACTCGCTCCGCTTGTGGGCTCACTGCTCGCGGGCATTTTGGGTACGCAGCTCGGTGGCAATTGGATTGGCCGCCGCCTCTCGCATTTCTTCACTATCCTCGGCGTGCTCATCGCTTTTATCTTGTCGGCGCAAACGCTGGTCAAGGTGATTGATGGCGCCCGCTTTAACGAAACCATCTACACCTGGATGCAGCTCGGTGGCCTCAAGATGGAAATCGGCTTCATGGTCGATGGGCTCACCGCCATGATGATGTGCGTCGTGACCTTCGTATCGCTCATGGTGCACCTCTACACCATTGGCTACATGGAAGAAGACGAAGGCTACAACCGCTTTTTCGCCTATATTTCGCTCTTCACGTTCTCCATGCTGATGCTCGTGATGAGCAACAACATGCTCCAGCTCTTCTTCGGCTGGGAAGCCGTGGGCTTGGTCTCGTATCTCTTGATTGGCTTTTGGTACAACAAGCCGACGGCGATTTTTGCCAACATGAAAGCATTCTTGGTCAATCGCGTGGGCGATTTTGGCTTCATCATGGGCATTGGCTTGATCGCCGCTTACTCGGGCAGCTTTAACTACACCGAAGTGTTTGCCAAGGCACAAGAGTTGGCGGCGATTGAATTTCCTTGGGTATTCTTCGGCCAAGAAGCGATGCTGATCACCGTGATCTGCATTTGCCTCTTCATCGGCGCGATGGGCAAATCGGCGCAATTCCCGCTGCATGTCTGGCTGCCGGATTCGATGGAAGGCCCCACACCAATTTCTGCGTTGATTCACGCGGCAACGATGGTGACCGCAGGTATCTTCATGGTGGCACGCATGTCGCCAATTTATGAGTTGTCTGACGCGGCTTTGAATTTCATTTTGATCATTGGTGCGATCACAGCGCTCTTCATGGGCTTCATGGGCATTATTCAAAACGACATCAAGCGCGTCGTGGCGTATTCCACACTCTCGCAGCTGGGCTACATGACGGTGGCGCTCGGTGCCTCAGCCTACTCAGTGGCCGTGTTTCACTTGATGACGCACGCTTTCTCATCGCGCTTGTGTCGTTTCATGGCGATTCCCCTTCTGTAGGGTCGTTGTAGCCCGTCATGCCAGCGAAGCTGGCATCCAGGAGAAATACGTTCTGCCTTTTGCTTATGCCGCCTGGATGCCGGGTCGCGGCCTGCGGCCCCCGTATCAAGTACGGGGCAGGCTCGCCCGGAATGACGAAACCAGGAACTC
>JAAUOI010000148.1 GCA_012036375.1 Allobrachymonas sp.
GGTTGATCAGCTTATTTGCTGGTTGACGGGTTATAGCAAAGCCGGATTAGAGCAGCAGATAAAAAAAGAGAGCGATTTTGAGACATTTTTTTCTGAAGCGCCGGCAATCCATCCCAATAGCTTGCTAATAAAAGGTACTGTATGCGGTGTTCGCGTGGAAGATATCGTGGATCCATTGGTGCAGAAGCTGCGATATCTGGACAAGCTGGTTGATGAGCTGGCAAAGGGGCGCAAGATGGACAGGATTCTGCGCGCAGAATGAGCTTTCACCGGATGCCCCAAGTGGTCGGCGATGCAAGGTGCTGCCCAACAACAGCGTGCAGCGGACGGCGCAGCGCGCCGCCGCTGAACTGCGGCGTTATGCGGCATTGGACGCCACGCGGTATTCGCCCTGCGATGGCCGTTATCGGCTGCAACCTGCCGCTTGCCGGGCCGGACTGATTTGCTTGCTAGCGAACATCCCAACGCCCACCCAATCTGCCAGGAAGCGCGCTCCTGTGGACTGCGAGATTTGACGGCGCGCGAGGCGAGGAGAACGCAATATGACGACTCAGGAACCTACTGAACCCGCAGCGGAGTTGCTCCCTACGCTGGACGACCGCATCAGCACGGCCACCGGCTGGTCGATCGCCAGCGGCGTGTTGTCGCCGTCTACAAGGGACCAGTCACGTCCGCACGGTTGTTGGCCGATGCGGCCAAGCTGCGCAACTTCAATGTCTCGGTTCTAGTGACCGATGCCTTTGTCGCCGCCGTGCTGATGCGGCTGGTTTGGCTGATGTCGGAGCTAGTCGTCTGTGGTATCCTGTATATAGTCGTGCGCAGAAGGTCCGACGTTCGTTGATCTGCGAACCGGTGGGATCGGAATAATGCGATTTCATGGGAGCCTGCTGGTTTTCTCAACGTGAAAGGGAAAAATCGAGCGCCGCCTCGACATGCAGCGCGGTGGTATCGAAGGTCGGCACAGTGAAATCCTGACGCCGAAAGCAGCAACATGATCTCGGTGCAGCCGAAGATCACGCCATCGTGTTCGATGATGCTGTAGTTGGCGATGTCGCGCTCAATCTCGGTGCGATCGCGTTTGACGAGTGTGCCGTCGCGTTCAAACGGCTCAATCAGCTGCAAAATGCCGCCCACATCATCGCTCGTCGCTTCGCGCAGGCTCTCTAGCTTTTCATCAATCACCATCGTGCCAATGCCATCGTGGACGTAAATTTCCAACAGCAAAGCGCCATCGGTGGCAAAAGGCAAAATATGACTGCGCTCTACGCCGCTCTTGCAGGCGCGCACGCAATGCTGCAAATAAAACGCGGTGTCTGAGGGCTGCGCGGCTTGCGGCAAGCTTGCCAGCAGTTTCTCGGCAGCAGCCAGCGGCAGCCTCAGTGTCAATCGGATTGTCATCGCTCACGGGCAGCGCAGGATCGGTGGCAATGCCTGCAATCTCGGTAAGGAAAATCAATTTATCTGCTTGCAGCGCTGTGGCCACAGACGTAGCCACTTCTTCCATGGTGAGGTTAAAAGCTTCCCCAGTGGGCGAATAGCCAAAAGGCGAGAGCAAGACCATCGCGCCCATGTGCATCGCTTTTGGATGCCTTGCGTATCGACCTTGCGCACCAAGCCGCTGTGCTGAAAATCCACGCCATCAATGATGCCCACGGGCCGCGCCGTGATGAAATTGCCCGAGATCACGCGCACCGTGGAGCCCGCCATTGGCGTATTGGGCAAACCTTGGCTAAACGCCGCTTCAATCTCAAAGCGCAACTGCCCCGCAGCCTCTTGCGCACAATCGAGCGCAATGCCATCGGTGATGCGCATGCCATGCGAATATTTCGGCGAGTGCCCCTTGGCAGCGAGCTGCTCATTGACCTGCGGGCGAAAGCCGTGAACGAGTACGATCTTCACGCCCATGCTTTGAATCAGCGCCAAATCTTGCGCAATCAAAGAGAGCTTGCCCGCCGCAATTGCCTCGCCACACACGCCCACCACAAATGTCTTGCCGCGATGCGTGTGGATATATGGTGCTACCGAGCGAAACCAGGGGACGAAAGTGAAATTGAAGACGGTGGACATGAGCGAGAGTTTAGCTTCCAGACGCGGCTCTACAATTGTTAAACTTTCATTTTTTGCGGCAAGCTTGTCCTTAGACTCAATCAATTGCGGTGCCCGACCGCCTCGCCGCCTTACCCATGACTCTTCACACCGATTCAGCGCCTGCGCAGCGCCCAAAAATTCATGCCCTCGTTCCCTGCGGCGGCGGAGGCTCGCGCGCAGGTGGCGATTTACCTAAGCAATACCGGCGCATCGCTGGCCAGCCGATGGTCGCGCACACCTTAGCGGCATTAGCGGCTGTGCCTTCGATTGTTCAGACGCTGGTGGTGATTGCGCCTCGTGATGAGTTATTTGCGCAACAGGTACAGTTGCCATCCGCTCACTTTTCAGTAGCATCTTGCGCAGGAAATACAAGGGCTGAGACGGTATTGAATGGAATAAAAGCCTTGCTAGAAAAGGGTACGAAGGGGCAAGATTGGGTGCTGGTGCATGATGCCGCGCGTTGTTTGACTCTGCCGGTGCAGATTGAGGCGCTGATTGCAGCATGTGTGAACCCACGAGCAGGCGAGGGCGCACACGTGGCACCGAGCCAACCTGTAGGTGCTTTGCTCGCGCTGCCTTTGGCTGACACACTCAAACAAGCCCAGGACAATCGCGTGCTGCAGACGCTTGAGCGGCAAGACAAATGGCTTGCGCAAACGCCGCAAATGTTTCGCTTGCAAAGCCTGCATGATGCGCTGGCGCAAGCCTTGGTAGACGATCCTCAGGCCATCACCGATGAAGCCAGTGCCATGGAGCGCGCGGGTCATCAGCCCTTGCTGGTGCGCGGCAGTTCACACAATTTCAAAATCACTTACCCAGAAGACTTTGCATTGGCCCAGGCCGTGCTCAAGGCGCGATCTGCCACATGACCCTTTCTACAAAAGGCTTTTGCGCTTAGGCAGAGAATTTGTTTCGTTGCCACCCGTTATCACAAGGAGCTGATATGCCTGCCAGAACCATGAGCCATTTGTTCAAGCAACTCGGTTTGCCCTACGATCCTGCGTCTATCGAGCTGTTTATCAGCCAGCATCACGGCGCTTGTCGCGAATGCGGTTTGGTGCAAGCCCCGAACTGGACGCAGAGTCAGCGCAATTTTCTGCAAGAGGCTGTGGCAGAAGATTCGGACTGGGCTTTGCCCGCAGAAGCTTTAACTGCTGCACTCAGTCGCCCGATTTAAGGCATACGATTGAGAGCCAGCGATGTCAAATACGCGATGGAGAACATGCAGCTCAGCGAGCAAGCAGACAACGCTTGTATCCACACGTCAGTCATCCGTGATGCACCGATAATCACGGCATGAACCCGCCACACACCGTCCAGCCCCCACGCATTCGTATTGGCGAGGGTTGGGACACGCATCAACTCGTTCCAGGGCGCTCACTCATCATCGGTGGCATCGATATTGCGTTTGACAAAGGCTTGCTCGGCCATTCAGATGCAGATTTGCTCTGCCATGCCATCACTGATGCGCTACTTGGCGCGGCGGCTCTGGGCGATATTGGCCGCTTGTTTCCTGATACCGATCCGGGGTGGAAGGGCGCAGATTCTGTTGCGCTGCTGCAAGAGGCGATGCGCCGCGTGCGTCAGGCCGGTTATGCGTTGGGCAATCTGGATGCGACTGTGATCGCTCAAGCGCCCAAACTCGCGCCCCACATTCCAGCGATGCGCAGCCGCTTGGCGCAGGCGTTGCAGGTGAGCGAGAGCCAGATCAACATCAAGGCCAAAACCTATGAGCATTTGGGGCCAGTTGGCCAAGGCCAGAGCATGGAGGCGCGGGCCGTCGTGCTGTTGCACACCCCCGATTGACAAAGCCGTGCAAGCTTGATAACCCTTGGCGACAGATCTGCGCTTAGGCCATCGCCAATTGCGCCAAGAGCCGCGTTAAACGTGGGTCTTCACCCACAGCGGGAGCGATTTCAAAATCCACCTGAGGATGGGTTTGCCGCAATTGCGATGCCAGCTCGGGCAAATCATGCCGCGCATGTTTGCCCATGCCAAGGAACATAGGCAGAATACGAATTTTTAAGCGTTTTTGGCCTTTGGCCGTTATAGAATGTGCGTCGAGTGCTATCGAATTGATAGTATTTAATGACTGCTGCGCACTGTGCATCAGACCCTCAATCATGTGCGATGCTGCCTCTGGCAAGCCCGGTTCACACAATTCCAAATAGGCGCAGCGAACGGCAAGCGCGGGTTGCAGACGCGCCATCTCAAGTGCCACGGCTTCAATCGGCAAGCGCCACAGTGGATCACGCGATCCGTGCGCGAACAACAAAACTCCGTCAATAGGAGATGCGGATAATTCACTCATTGCCGGAGTACCAACCAAGTAAATGTGCCCAGCGATGCCAAGCTGTAAATCAAGCCTGGCAACGCTGCAGTGAGCCAAGGTTTCCAATCGTTCAAGTTGCCTGCGTAGCCAAACACATTGCTGAGCAAGAAAAAACTGATACCAATCATCACGCCCATGAACACATAACCGCTGATCGCGCCGCTTCTGAAATGCAGATAGGCAAAAGGCAGCGCGAGCACCATCATCACCAGGCAACTCAAGGGATAAAACACCTTGCGCCAAAACTCAATTTCGTAGCGTTGCGAGGTTTGTCCATTGTTTTGCAAATGCTGGATGTATTGAAACAAATCCACCGTGGCCATGCGCTCGGGTTTGAGCAAGGCAACAGAGACCATTTCTGCGCTGATGCCAGTAGGCCATCGCCATTCGCTCAAAACCTGACTGCGCTCCACGCGCGAGCTGTTGCGCACAGTATCGCTTGGGGCATCTTGGGAGGCGGGTGAGGCGGAGTCTGGGAAGAAAAATTCTTGGCGCTGCACTTGCTTGAGCATCCAAGCTTCATCGGCAAACACTGCGTTGTCTGCGCGGACAGTGGACAGAATTTGTCCCTTGGAATTGAATTCGTAAATTTTGACGGACTGCATGCGTCCATCGCTGGTGAGCGAGCCGATGTTGACCGCGTAGCTAGAAAACTGCTGTCGATCCTTGAGCCAAGCGCCGGTTTGCCCGATGCTGATTTGCCCCATGAATTGCGATTTGAGCAATTGCGCGGTGCGGGTGGCTTGCGGCGCAATGTAGTCGCCCAAGGCAAAGGTCAAGGCTGTGAACATCGCGCCCATCCACAGCAAGGTTTTGAGTGCGCGCCAAGGTCCCATGCCGCTGGTGCGCAAAATCGTGAACTCCGAGCTTTGCGCAAAACGCGCCATCACAAAAATACTGCCAATGAGCACCGCAATTGGCATCAATTCATACAAACGACTGGGCGTGAGCAGCAGCGTGAACACGGCGGCATGCACCAAGCGGTAGGGGTTGGCGGGATTGCCCTTGCCAATATCGCCCAGCTCATCGACCAAATCAAAAAACGCAAACAAAGTCAAAAACGCCAACGCCACGAAGGCGACAGAGATCACAATCTCACGATGAACAAGGCGGCGAATGGTTTGCATGCGATGGGGCGGTTCAGACAAGATTAGGGCTAGGCCGCAGGCAGTGCGTTTGATCTGGCCCGTGGACGCAAGAGATGATGCCAAGACCATTGGCGATGCCGAATAGCCATCCACAGCAAAGTGCCCAGCAAAATCCCGCCGTGTAAGGCCAACATCCACAAGCCAAAATCCACGCGTCCTGTGGCGATGCGGCTAAAGCCAACATTGAGCAGGTTGTAGTAGACAACAAAACCCAACAAGGCAAATGCCGTACCTAAGCCGCGCCCCGCACGCGGATTCACGGCAGACAGCAACAGCGCCAGCAAGAGAAGATTCAACGCGGCAAGCGCCAAACCTATGCGCCAGCTTAACTCTGCCAAATTCACATCCGTTGGTTGGTTCAGCAGGGTCAGTGTCCCTAAGGTTTTAACTGGTGCACTCACGTTGCCTTGCACTTTGGCCGCGCCAATGAGCACTGAATAGGTTTCAAACTCGCTGATTTTGACCTCGGCGTTTTGCAGCGCTTGCTCCATCCGCTGACCTTGGCCAAGCACTAGAAATTGCTCGCCATTGATAGTTTCAATGCGTCCCGTGCGGGCGGAGGTGATGATCTGTTGGTTGCCTTCAATTTGCGAAATGAAGACATTGCGTGCTTGTTTGGCGGTCAATTGAGCCATTGTGTCAGTCTTGCCAGCAGTGGAGGATGCCGTTGCGCCGTTGGATGCGGCGTTAGAGCCGCCGGGCAAGACCTCATCTTGCGTGGCATCAATGAAGAACACCCGTGAGCCCGAAGCGCTTTCTTGGAATTGCCCGGCTGAGACGCGCTCCAAATCGCCGCGCTGCTCGTACTGCGAGCGCAGCTTTTGGCTTTGCTCGGCCGTCCACGGCCACACCACCAAGGCCAGTGACGCAATCGCCAGCAAAATCGGCCAAGCAAATCGCAACACCGGGCTTACAAAGCCGGCCAAGCCACGCCCCGAGGCAAACCACACCGCCATTTCAGATTCGCGGTACATGCGGCCAAAGGTATTGGTGACGGCGATAAATAGAGACAGCGTCATGATCGTAGCCAAATGTCCCAGCACTGAATAGCCCATCAGCATGATCACATCGCGCGGATTCACGCTGCCTTTGGCCGCCAGTCCCAAGCTGCGGATCAGCATCATGCTCATCACCACCGTGATCAGCACCACCAGCGTGGCCACAAAGCTGCGAGCCAGCTCTTTGCGAATGGAGGAATGGAATAACATTGCAGGTTGGAAAGCGCTAAAAAGCATTGACGCAAGGCGCATGACAGACATCAATTCGAGAGTATCGCATGGACTTTGAACTCAAAAAACTCGGTTTGGCGCAAGCCACCACCGCACCCACAGCATTGCTGGTGATTTTGCTAGGCAAGGAGCAAGTGGCCCAACTTGCTGGGCGCATATCCGCTGACAACGCCTTGTCACAACTGATTGCGCAAGCGCAAGCAGCCGGTGATTTCGATGGCAGCGCTGGGCAACTGCTGCAAACCTATCGCCCACAGGGCATTCAGGCCACGCGTTTGATCCTTGCGGGCGTAGGCGAAGGTGCTGCACGCGAGGCGGGCAAAGCCTTGGGTGCGGCGCTGGCCGCCTTCAAACCCCCTGCATCTCAAGATGCAGCTGCGGCCAAAACAACGCGCGCCAAATCCAAAACTCCGCCTCCAACGGCTACAAAGGCAGGGCTTGATTTAGAATGCGCTCGTGTTATTTGCTGGCGATGTCAAGCCTGAAGCTTTGCAAGCCGCACTGCATGCCGCAGCCGC
>JAAUOI010000149.1 GCA_012036375.1 Allobrachymonas sp.
CGACACCACAAATGGTAGGGGGCGATACCAAAGGTTTGAGATGCCTTCACGCATTGGCAACGCCAAGCTGCCGCAATTGAAGCTGGCCGATATGCGGCTTGCACCGCGCGGCACTTTGTTTGCGCCGCAACTGATTGCTGCGCTACAAGAGCGCATTGCGCGGGGCGAGCAATCTTTGCTGTTTCTCAACCGGCGTGGCTATGCGCCCGTGCTCGCCTGCGATGCCTGTGGCTGGAAATGCGAATGCCCGCATTGCAGCGCCTACCGCGTGTTTCATAAAACGGATCGCATGCTGCGCTGCCACCATTGCGGCTTCACCGAACGTGTGCCCCGCGCCTGCCCTGAATGCGGGAATATCGATATTCAACCCGTGGGTCGCGGCACGCAAAAATCGAAGAGCAATTGGCCGTTGCTTTGGGTGAAGACTGTCAGCGCCCCGATGGCCAGCCCGTGGTGATTCATCGCATGGATGCCGATTCCACCAAGCTCAAAGGCGCACTCGAATCGCAATTGGCGCAGGTGCATGCAGGTGATGTTGACATTTTGGTGGGCACGCAAATGGTCACCAAGGGGCATGATTTTCGCCGTATCACCTTGGTGGCGGCACTCGATGCGGATGCCGCGCTGTTCACAAGTGATTTTCGTGCGCCGGAGCGCTTGTTTGCGCTCTTGATGCAGGCGGCAGGCAGGGCTGGGCGCGATGCGGCCATGGCTGAGGCTGGCAGCGCCTCGCAAATGTGGGTGCAAACGCGCCACCCGGATCATGCCTTGTTTGCAGCGCTGGCCAAGCATGATTTCGCTGGCTTTGCCAAACAGCAATTGAAGGAGCGTGCGCAGGCGCAATTGCCGCCGTTTTCCTTTCAGGCTTTGCTCCGAGCCGAAGCACGCACGCAAGCTGTGGCGCAGGCTTTTTTGCAAGCGGCGAATGAAGCGTGGCAGCAAGCAGGCCAGTCGCAGATCACGGTGTATCCCCCCGTGCCCATGAGTATGCAGCGCGTGGCCGATGTAGAGCGGGCGCAAATGCTGATTGAAAGCAGCTCACGCGCCACCTTGCAAAAATTCTTGAGTCTTGCCTTGCCGCAATTGCGTGGCCTGCGCAACTTGTCTCAATGCAAGGGTTTGATTCGATTTGCTGTGGATGTGGATCCGCAGTTGATTTGAGGATTGACTGATCAGAAACGAACAGCCGTAACGCGAAAAGCGCGAAAGTTACGCGAAAGACGCGAAAAAAATTCAAAATTAGCCATTGCTATCCATGCAGAGGTATTCGTTTCGCGCTTTTCGCGCAACTTTCGCGTCTTTCGCGCTACGCAAGTTTTGTCTTTGAATTCAACCCTCCGCACCACATCCCCAGCTATTGCGTAGACCTTGTCTGCTTTACGTCGCTCAATCTCATACATTCCCGTGAAATCGCCATAGGCGGGCAGGATACCGACTGGGTATTGCACCTCATCACCCAACCAAAAGCAGGGCAGGCGCAGGCGTTCGCGGGCTTTGCCGTGGAGGGTGATGCAGGGGTGCAGGTGGCCGGCGAGGGTGTAGTGGCCTGCAACTTGTTGGGGGTGGTGGCACAGCGCAAAAGCGCCGAGCAAGAATGGTTCGTTGACGATGGTGATGCCAAGTTCGCTGGGTGGATCGCCGGCGCGGCTGTCGTGGTTGCCGCGAATGAGTGTCATCGGTAGCTGGGCATGGGTTTTGCGCCAAGTGAATAAGCTGTCGTGCAAAGCAGGCGTGTGTGCAAAACGCGAGTGCAAAAAATCGCCGAGGAAGATGAGATGCTGGGCTTGCGTGTCGGATAAATCGCGATCAATCGCTTGCAGATTGCTCTGCGTCGTGCCGTGTGGCACGGGCACGCCGAGTTGGCGAAAGCTGCTGGCTTTACCGAGATGCAGATCGGCGATCAACAGTGTTTGACCGGCTTTCAAGTGCATGGCACCGCTGGCCAAGAGTTGCACCTCAGTACCTGCGAGCTTGAGGCTTGTCATAGGCATTTAGAATGCATTTTTTAAGCGAAATAGGCACTTGGCCGGCATAGAATGTGCGCGGAGTGCTATCAAATAATGAGTGACGGTGGAGGCATGGGAGGCATGGGAGGCATGTGATCAGCCAAGCCGCGCATCATCCGATGCGCATCATCAACCGAGCAAGTGCGCCAGACTCGTTTCCAAATGCTCAGTAGGGCTGCGTTTGAAACCTGAGCGGGCATAGCGCTGCAAGCGCCCCATACAAAAAGCTGTGAGCACGCTGGCGCGGGCTTGGGCATCGACGGTGGGCGTGGCGCTGGCTTCTAGCATCTCGCGCAGGCTTTGCTTGAAATGCGATTCGAGTTTGTCAAAGAGCGCGTTCATGCGCTGCTGCAAACGCTCGTGTTCGTACACCAGTGCATCGCCCGCCATCACGCGGCACATGCCCGGATTCTTCTCGGCAAATTGCAGCAGCATCGCGATGGTTTTGGCCAAGCGCTGGGCAGCTTGTGTTTCGCGCTGGGCAATTTGATTGACGAGGCCAAACACCGTCTCTTCAATGAATTCGATTAAGCCTTCAAAACATTTGCGCTTTGCTGGCGAAATGGCGATACAAAGCGGCTTCCGAGACATCCAGCTTGGCTGCGAGCGCAGCGGTGGTCACGCGCTCTGCGCCGGGCTGCTCCAGCATGCTGGCCAAGGTTTGCAAAATTTGTATGCGCCGCTCACCGGGCTTGGGGCGCTTGCGTGAGTTTGCTTCAGCGGTGGCGGAGGGTTCGGGTGTGGCAGTGTCTGACATAAAAACATTCTCTCACAGGATATGGGCTTGGCCCGGAGCGGCTGTGATGTGGACAACCCTGATTAGAACGAGGTGTGGGCCTGCAATTCGATACTCGCCAGCAGCCCGCGCTGGCCCGCAGGGGCGCTCGCCTCAGCATCGCTGAGCAGCAGCCGGGTTTGGTGCAGTTTGGCAATTTCCTCAGCGATTGCCAAGCCCAAGCCGTTACCTTCTCCGCCTGTGCCTTGCACGCGGTAAAAGCGCTCCAGCACCTTGGGTTTTTCATCGTCGCTGATACCCACGCCGTTATCGCGCACCTGCAAGATAAAGCTGGTTTCTTGCGCCTTGGCCAGGAGCGTGACTTGGGGCAGCGCGGTCTTGGGATTGGCTAAAGCAGTGTAGCGAATCGCGTTGTCCGTGAGGTTGGATAAGAGTTCGCGCAGCAACCATTCGTGGCCGAGGGCGATCAAGGGATGCGAGTGATCCAATTCCAGCCCAAGGTCAATGCCATTGGCGCTTGCGTGATCCAAATGCTGTTCCAGCACATCGCGGCACAACTGTGCCAGATCAACGCGCTGCATACTTTGCGCACTCAAAGTATGGCTGTCTGCGCGAGATAGGGCGAGCAATTGCGTGGCAAGTTGCGAGGTGCGGCGTGTGGCGTTGCGCAAACGTATCAGTTCATCTGCTCTTAAAGTGATAGCATTCGGCGCAGAATTTATGCCGGCTAGTGGCTGATTTTCTTTATAAATATCAGTGCCGGAGCCGTGCGCAGCCTGCACCCAAGCCTCAACCTGCGCCTGTAGACCTGCTAGCGGCGTGCGCAATTGATGCGCAGCATCAGCGATGAAGCGGCGCTGCGATTCGCTTTGTGCATTGACGAGGCCAAAGAGGCGGTTGAGTGACTGCACAAGTGGCCGAATTTCGGGCGGTGTTTGCTCGGTATCGAGTTCGCTGAGATCACGCGGGGAGCGTTGCTCAACCTCGCGCGCGATTTCAGTCAATGGCTTCAGAGCACGAGCCACGGCAATGCTCACTGCCACAGCGACGGCAGCTACCAAAATCGCATTGGGCAGGAGTACCTTCAGGAGCAAGGAGCGAATCCAGCTTTGCCGGCTGTCTGAGCCATCAGCCAGCAGCAAAACGAATTCACCTACAGGTGTTTCGGCGCGTTGCGCCATGACACGGTAAACCACAGCGCCTAGCTGCTCACTATGAAATTCGGGCTCAAGGGTCGCAGGCGCGGGCGCTGTGAGCCAAGTCGGTCCGATGACGATGCGGCCATCTAGCGTGGCAAGCGCCCAATCCGCCGCGCCCGCGCGTTCTTTGAGAAAGTCTTCTACCGCAGGGTTAAGCAAGACGATTGGCGGATCGTCTGCCTGAGCACCTTCGGCCACGATGGAGCTGGCCAACACAGCAGCTAAACGCTGCATGTTCAGATCGGTCTGCGCAGCCGAGCTGCCGGCTGCGCGATAGTCCAGCCATGCGCTGATCAGTACCAAAATCACCAGTGGCACCAGCAGCATCACCAGTAAGCGCGAGCGCAAACCCGCCATCAAGCTGCGCGAAGTGTCTTCAAATGGATGAGGATGCCGAGGCAGCAAATCGCGCATGGCCATAACGGCGGCCTTACGACGATGGTTCAGCCAGTTCGAGCCGATAGCCAAATCCTCGGATCGAACGCAAGGCGATGCCATGCGGCTCTAGCTTGCCGCGTAAGCGAGAGATATACACCTCTACGGCATTGGCGGTGATCTCTTTGTCCCAGCCGGTCAGAGCGGCCAAGATTTTTTCTTTGGCGGCAGGCTTGGGTGCTTGCAGCATCAGGTATTCCAACACCGTCCATTCACGCGGGCCAAGATCAATAAGCTGCATACCTTGTGGCGTTTGCACATGGGCTTGGCGCATGGCCGTGTCGAGTGTGACGGAGCCAAAACTCACGGAGCTGCTGGTGGCCGCCTGCGAGCGGCGCAAAAGCGCACGCAGGCGAGCCAGCAACTCGGGCAGCTCAAACGGTTTGACCATGTAATCATCTGCGCCATAGTCCAAACCGTGTACGCGGTCTTCTAGAGCATCGCGTGCAGTCAGAATCAAAATCGGTAGCGTCAACCCACTTTTGCGCAGGGTTTGCGTGAGTTCCAAGCCATCCATCTTGGGCAACCCCAGATCAATAATGGCTGCATCAAAACTCTCCGTCTGTGTGACTTGCAAGGCTTTTTCGCCCGAGCCCACCCAATCGACCGCATAGCCTGCGCCAGACAGCCCCAGCTTGATGCCCGAGGCAACCATCACGTCATCTTCAACTAAAAGTAGGCGCATAGCAGATCTTTAAGCTTGGGTTAGCTGACTGGTGTAGAACACGGAAGTCACGGAAATTTTCACGGAAGGCACAGAATTTTTAAGTGTATGTTTCCGTGAACTCCGTGCAGCTTTTGTGTCTTCCGTGTTCATTTCTCAACGCTTGCCAGAGGATCAATCAGTGGCTACGAATCATTGTGCCGTAGGCTTGATCGGTCAAAATTTCGAGCAACATCGCATGCGGCACTCGGCCATCCACGATATGCACCGTGTTCACACCGCTCTTGGCGGCATCAATCGCGCCTGCGATCTTAGGAATCATGCCGCCCGAGATCGTGCCGTCTTCGATCAGCTCATCAATCTGCCGCGCAGTCAGTTCAGTGAGCAGCTTGCCTTCTTTGTTCAACACGCCGCTGATATTGGTCAACATCATGAGTTTCTCGGCTTGAAGCACGGTCGCTAGCTTCGCGGCCACCACATCAGCATTGATGTTGTAGCTCTCATTCTTCTCGCCAAACCCAATCGGGCTCACCACGGGGATGAAGGCATCGTCTTGCAGCGCTTTGACCACGCTCGGATCAATCGAGACGATCTCCCCAACGTTGCCCACATCATGTTCGATGCTGGGGTCTTTCAAATCAAGCATCTTGAGCTTTTTGGCGCGGATCATGCCGCCATCGCGCCCAGTCAGACCTACCGCTTTACCGCCCGCAGCATTGATCAAGCCCACAATGTCTTGCTGCACTTCACCGCCCAACACCCATTCCACCACTTCCATCGTCTCGTCATCCGTCACGCGCATGCCTTGGATGAATTTGCCTTCTTTGCCGAGGCGCTTCAAAGCCGTTTCAATCTGCGGCCCACCTCCGTGCACTACCACCGGATTCATACCGACGAGTTTGAGCAACACAACATCTTCCGCAAAGTCTTCCTGCAACTGAGGATCCGTCATCGCATTGCCGCCGTATTTGATGACGATGGTTTTGCCGTGAAATTTGCGAATGTAGGGCAAGGCTTGCGCCAAGATTTCAGCTTTGTCGCGGGGGGCGATGTGGGTCACGTCAGGGGTAGGGATCATGGTGGTACTCAGAGTGATTTGAAATATTGTAGTTTCAAGCCTTGAATCGCTTGCGAATCAGCGCTAAACCCAGCCACAACGCCAGCGCCCCGAAGACGAATAACACCGTGAGGTGTTTCAAGGGTGTGGCCGGCATTTGCCCGATGAAGAAGGGGCGCACGAGCTCGACGGCGGCTGTGAGCGGCAAATAATCGGTGATGAGTTGCAGCCAAGGCGGCAGTTGATCGCGTGGGAAATACACGCCACTGGTGAAAGTCATCGGGACGAGAAAGAGCGTGAAGTAGTAGGTGAAAAAATCATAGCCTTTGGCGAGCGCGGTGAAGATCAGCCCCATGCAGGCGAAGCTGAATGCGACGATTGCAACGATGGGCAGCGCAAATAGCACCTGTGGATGCTTGACGATGCCTAAGCCCGTCATCACCACCAGAATGGCCAGAGTCGTAAACACGGCTTTGAACGTCGCCCACAGCAATTCGGAGAGCACGACATCATCGAGCGTGATCGGCGCATTCATGATGCCATCCCAAGTTTTTTGCACGGCCATGCGAGAGTAGCCAGAGTAGAGAATTTCAAAGCTCGCCGCGTTCATCGCACTGGTGCACATATAGCCGCTCGCGACGAAGACGAGATAGGGCATCGCCTGCCCGCCCCATTGCACTGCGCCCACCAGTGTGCCCAAGCCATAGCCAAACGCGACGAGCGAGATCAGCGGATCGGCCGTGTTGCCCAGCAAGCTAGGCCAGAAGAGCTTGCGCCAAACGAGTAGGTTGCGCAGGAAGACTGGCCACCAGCGCAGCGCTATAAACGTAGCTGGGCTAGGCATGCGCCAGATGGAGACTGCTGCGAGAGTTTGTGACATAGTTTTTACGGTTTAAGAGTGTTTTAGGCATATCGCCGTCATAAATACTGCGCGGAGTGCTATTAAATAATGAGTGAATAGATTAGCCATCTTCTCGAATTTGTCGCCCCGTGAGTTTGAGAAACAGGTCTTCCAAGTTGGCCGGGCGATGCAGCGTGCGCAGCAATGGAAAGGCTTGCAGCGCGGCGAGCAAGGGGAGCGGCTTGGCGGGTGTAGAGAAAATAGCGTCTCACCGCTGATCTCCACGCGCGC
>JAAUOI010000150.1 GCA_012036375.1 Allobrachymonas sp.
GCAGCATGGCAGGCGCTCCAGAGTCAGGCGGCTGCAGCGGCTAAAGAAGTTTGCTGCGCAGGTGTTGGCGCATGCGCATATGACGTGTGTGCCTCGCGCACGGGAGTGGCGCGTGGGTGGAGGGTTTGAGGTGGCATATCCGAAAGAAGTGAGGCTGGGCAAGGCATACCGCCCGATTCATCGCTGCGCGAACCTACCGCGTTGGGGGCGCGTTGAGGCCGCGTTTGGGGCGCGAACTGGGCATCTGCACCCCGCGAACTTAGATTCGTAGTGGTGGACTGAGCGGCAGATTCAAACGCAGCGTCAGCAGTGTTTTGTAAATCAGTGACATCAATCAAGCCTGACAGGTGCGGCTCATCACTGTTCGGTGATTGATCGTGCAAGAGCTCGTATTCAAAGCTCTGGCCACGCAAGCCGCGATGTGTGAGCAGGTATTCCATCGCGCAAAGCCGCTCCAAGTGCAGCCGCGCCTGCGTGTCGGACAGGCCGGTGGCCGTGCGCACTTCTGAGCGGCTGAAACGGATGTCGCGCTGTTGGCTGGCTAGCGTGGCCATCTTGGCGCGCACGAGGGCGTGGATGCCCGCGAGCACGCGCCGCGTCTGCGGCGGCAGCTCGTCAAGGCTCGTACCCAGCACTTCATGTGCGAGTCGGTTGGCCAGCTCAATATCGGACAGGCTCGCCTCAATGTAGTCCACGGCTTGGCCGTTGACCTGAACGCTTTTGATCGTGCGCTGATGCTGATGCAGCAAAGTAATCGTGTCGATCAAGGTGAGGTACTTTTCATGATCGCGGCGGGTTCTGGTGCGGTCATCGAGGAAGGTCAAGCGGTCTGCATACGGGTTGACCACGGCCAGCGGCCGCAACAGGCGCTGGGCGTTTCTGTGCAGGGCGAGGATGGCCTGTTTTTCATGTTTACGCTGCAAGCCTTCCAAGGTGCGCCGCTGGCGTTGCAATTGATGAATCGCGCGGGTTTGATCGCGGTTTTCATCCACGGAGAGCACGAGGCAGCGGTTCATGAGTTCTTCATCAATATCGATGGCCGTCGTCGTCATGAACAGGCTCATCGGGCCTTCGACGCGGTATTCCTGCGTGATGAGGTTGCCGGTGGCGGCATCGGTGCCGGTGCTGGCAATGGTGAGCTCACCTTCCGATTGCAGCAGTTTGAGCGCGTAGCTCGCCCGGCTCGCGCCTTCTTCCTCGGCGATGGCCAGAATCTTGTTTTTAAGATTGGTTTGACCCATGTAGAACAGAGATTGCCCGGTCATGGCGCTATATTGGATGCGCTCCTCCTCGGGCACGAAGGCCAGGATGGCATCCATCAAAGAACTCTTCCCCGCAGCGGAGCTGCTTTGAATCACGATGGCCAGCGGCCGATCAAGCTTGCGGCTCACAGCAGCTAAATAGCCAATGAGCTTGTTGGTGGATTCACCGACCACGCCGCACGCTTCAAAGTCACTCAAGATGCGGCTGGCTAGATCGGGGGATTGGAGCAAAGCCAGCGCCGCGCCTTGCTCTTCAAAGTTCAGGGTCGGCGCGGCTGGCGTGGGAGTTTTAGGGGCGAGTGCGGCTTGGATTTGCGCATCTTGCAAAGCTTCGAGTTTGAAGAGGACGCGGCCTAGATCGGCTTTGAGGATGTCCTCCGATATGCCCAGCTCAGCCGCCGCCTGCGCCACAAATTGCGCCCTCGCACGCGCTGCATACAGATCAAACGTGTCCACATGGAAGTTTTCAGCGCAGCCGGCCAGCACATTGACTTTGAGCACTTCATAGGCCAAGTTCTTCGCCAAGCCTCGCACGCGCCAACGCCTGGCCTTCGCACCCTCGCCAAAGTGCAGCATCACCTCGCCACTGGCCGCACTCACATCGGCGACGGTTTCGGGCGCAGCATCACGGCTCACAGGCAACGTGTCCACGTCGATCACTGTTTGCATCTTCTCCATCGCCACCGCGCTCACAGACTCAGCAGCTAAAGAAATAAGCGGCTCATGCTGCACCGATTCACTATTGTTCTGATAGCTGCTCGCGCAGGTTTTATGCCGGGCAGTGGCCTGTTTGGCTTGTAAATCTGCTTCTGTAGGCACTTGCGCAGGCTCCTGCACGCTTACGCTCTCATGCGAAGGCTTCTCACCTTTGCCCAGCCACTGCGCCTGCCGCAATAACATCCCTAAACTTTTAGCCGCTGGCTGCACCTTCATCGCATATTCATTGGCATCCATGCCTTTGGGAAACAGCACGCGGTAACACTCGATGCCTTCGCTCATCAAGCGGGGCGCGAGTTTGTCGGCAGCGCGGTCTCCCGCCTCATCGCGGTCATACGCAATCAGCACTCTGGCCACGTTGTTGGCTTTGAAGGCTTGCATCAGCTCATCCGTAAACCCCTCCACACCGTACGCCGTGGTCACGTTGCGATACCCCGCGCACCAGAAGGTGAGCGCATCAATGATGGATTCACACAGGATGATGTCTTTGCTGCCTGCTCCTGCACTCGCCTGCAAAGCCGCCACGTTAAACACCCCGCGCCCTCGGCTCTCATTGGCTGGCAAATACAAATGCAGCGGCGTGCCCGGCCGCAGCTTCGCTGTGATCTTGCGGCCATAGAGTTCGCGCACTTGGCCGTGTTCATCCAGAATCGGAATCACCACCGAACCATTGAAATGCTCATGCCCGCTCTCACGGTACACGCCCAGCCGCTCCAAGCGGCTTCTCAGCTGCGCGCCTTCGATGCGGCTTTTGCTGGGCAAGCGAAGTCCAAGCGTGCGATTGGCAAAGCCCAGCTTGAAATGATCGAGCAACTCAGGATGGTTCAAACCGCGAGACTGCAAATACGCCAGCGCCTCGGGACAGTCGCGCAGGCTTTGCTGGTAGTAGCTGACCACCTGTAACAGCAAATCCCGGTCATCGGCATCGAGTGCCACCGGAGCTGGCAAGGCGCGCACGCTGCTGCGCTTGACCGCTTGCACCGAAGCGCCCGAGGAAGCACCCGAAGATTCAGCAGCTAAAGAAATCGACGAGGACATTGACGTGAGGGCCGCCTCGTCTTTGAGCAGCTCCACCGCATGCCGGAAACTCACACCGCGCAGCTTCATCACCCAGTCCACCACGCCGCCTCCCACCTGACAGCCAAAGCAGTGCCACAGGTTCTTTGCAGGTGTGATGATGAGGCTGGCGGTGTCATCGGCGTGGAATGGGCATTTGCCCGCCCAGTCCTTGCCACTCTTCTTCAATTCCACGCCCGCGCTCTCAATCAGGCGCTGCACCGAGATGTCATCTTTTAGCCGCTGCAGGTCAGATTCAGGGATGCGTGCCATAAGCCGGGTTCCTTCTAGGTACTGTCAAGTTACTTGAAATGTATTTTTATAGTATCATGAATGTACTTATTTTGGAAGCGCTTATGAACCCTATTCGTACCATTCATGTCCCTTTGTCTCCAGCGGAGTTTTTGGCCATGAGTTTTGGACAGCGTTTGATTGCCCTGCGCCGTGAGCGCAGCTTGACCCAGCAAGGCTTTGCCGATACCACTGATATTCACGTTCAACAGATCAAGCGCTATGAGGCGGGCACGTCTCAGCCCTCGGCTGAGGCGCTGCGCAAGATTGCCAAGTGCTTTGGGGTGACAACCGATTGGCTGTTGTTTGAAGACGGTGAGCGCGGGCCCGATGAGGATTTGCGTTTGCAGTTTGAGGCGATGGGTCAGCTCTCGCCCGAGGAGAAGGGGGTGGCTCGGGCTGTGCTGGAAGGGCTGCTGCTCAAGCATGCGGCGCGGCGGTTTGCTGCGCCTACAGCCACGCCAGTGGGAGCACATGCATGAGCACCGCGGCCACGTCTAGCCCCGGTGATGTTGAGTTCACGGATTGAGGGGCGTATTCAGCTCATTCGCGGCCAGCGGGTGATGATTGACAGTGACTTGGCGTTGCTCTATGGGGTAGAGACGAAGCGGCTCAATGAGCAAGTCAAACGCAATGCGAATCGTTTTCCGCTCGATTTCATGTTTCAGCTCACGCCCGCCGAGAAGGCTGAGGTGGTCGCAAATTGCGACCACCTCCAGAAACTGAAGTTTTCTAAAGCGCTGCCGTTTGCGTTTACGGAGTATGGCGCGGTGGCTCTGGCTAATGTGCTGGCCTCAGCTCAGGCGGTGGAGATGGGTATTTATGTGGTGCGAGCGTTTGTGCAGCTTCGCCAGGCAGCGAGCCTGCATGCTGACCTTGCCAAGCGGCTGTCGAAGCTGGAGGAACAAACAGAGCGGCTGGAGATGAGCCACGATACGTTTAGCCGCAATACGCGCGCGCAGCTGCGCCAAGTGATGGATGCGCTTAAAGAGTTGATGGTGCCGCCTGAGCCGCACAAGCGACCGATTGGGTTTATTACGCCAGAAGATCCAACGAGGCCGAAGGCGATCAAGAGCGCGAGGGCTGTGAGCGCTAAGAAGGCGAAGAAGTAGCGCGGCAGAACAACCTAGCGGCGCAGCAACACGCTGCATAAGCCGCGCTACACACCTCCAGTTTTAGCGGCTGAATGAGGTGGGGTAGCTGCTTCTCTTGAAGTGATGGAAGATCAAGAAAGCACAGAGAAGAACAACCAAGAAGAAACAAGGAATTCAAGAGAAATCAGTCACTTGCCGGCATGAAAGCTGCGTGAGGTGCTATCAACTGCATAGCGTGATGCGATATTGAAAGACCCTCATGCCTTTGCTCATGCGTTTCTTTGCTCATGCCTTTCTCTAACTTCAATTCGATGCATTAAGTAGCTCAATCAAACCGATCTCAATCGGATCGTTAAGTAACACTCTCTTATCTGAAACATATGTCAACTCGAACCTACCTCCTACGTCATCAATCGTCCGAGCACCATCGAGCACAGCAAGAAGCCCGAATAATGCCTCATGCACGGCAGTGCTAACGACGCTATTCACGTGCTCAACTTCATCCGCTGCTAGAGCGTTGTACCAGTTAGAGCGAGTGCGCTCATTTGGTGGCACGCGCCTTCCAGGTGGTTGCTTAAGAACTTCAATCGTGTTTTTAATTGCCACGTTCTTTACATGAATTTTGACTAAATCAATAAAGTTTTCGCTATTCACTATAGACCTCATTTCTTGAATGCGCCCGGGTACATCTGCTTGTTCAAATCAACCAGTTCGCGTAAGGCACTATTCGGAGCGTTGGTATAGTTACGAAGGTCGTTAATGTCCTTCGCAAGCAAGTCTCTTGGTGTACCACCGAATGCACCCTTTTGCGTTGGAATACGAGAGTGCTCCAAACTTGGTACAGCTATTGACGGCCCTTTAGATGGATTGTATCCATCGACTATTTGCCCAGCTGGATGCTTTTGCATGGCATGGTGAATATCGAGATCGTCCCGTGGTACCGAGCGGGCCTTCAGGGCATCGAACAGACCTACCTCGTATCTGCCTACTGGCGCACCCAATCTAGAACCTATTTGAATACCTTCTGTTACCCCCTGCCTCCGTCCTAGATTTGCTAGGGGCGCACCAATTGTTAAGGCGAGATTCCCTGGAGCTTGCATCCCCTGCAAAGTGCCAGTCACATAGTTGCCCTTGGAGAAACTGAGCTTGGCATCTTCATAGGATTGAATACCCAGCATCTCTTTACCAGCCTGTCGCGTTGCAATACCCAAGCTATACAGACTGGAATCGACTGGGCGAGAAGGATCAAGTACAGATCGTTCGCCAAGCCTCACTCCTGTAAAGAAGTCACGCATCGTTCCAGTAAAGCCAAGTCCATTATCTCTTTTAGTTGTTGGGTCGCTCGAGCCAGTACGCGTAGCCTGTGCTCCTGTATCAGTGGTATCGGGACTTTTTCCGTCTGAAGACACTGCCGCAGCGCCGTTATATCCGTTGTTAACCCCATCATTGTCTCGACGATCAAATCCATCTGGGTCATAAGAATTCAGCGGATTGTTCTGCACGTAAGCGTAGCGATTGAATCCTTGTGTATTGCTGTAATACGTGATTTTCGGATCAGGACTCAAGAACCTACCAATGTCAGGATCATAAACCCGCGCATTCATGTGAATGAAATCAAGTTCGTCTAGGTGCTCATGCCCAGTAAACCCTCTCGTGGTGCTGGTGGCATCAATCGTTCCCGTCTGGTCGTAGCTGCCATTGGCAAATCTTCTCTTGCCAAACGGCTCATAGGCCAATCTCTCAATCACCGTCAGGTTGCTGTTCGTACTTGCGACGATAGAGCCTAGATGGTCTTTGTGCCAGTATTTGTAGTCCGCATTGGCCACTGCGGTGGGGTTGCTCAAGCTGCTGCTCGATTGCGCATCCGTCTGGATTGCCCCATTGCTGGTCACAAGCAGGAAGCTGCCTTTCTCGGCGCTGAGGTAATGGCGGTTCTGGCTGGTGCCTGCGCCTGCTCCGGTGTTGATGGTCTCGCGCTCAAAGAATAGGCTGCCTTCGTTGTCGGGGTGCAGCACGGCTAAGGTCTTTTGGCTTGTAGCTCCTGCATTCGTCTTGCTGGTGACTTCTCGGATGCGCTGGTGCTCCGGGCCATACAGGAAGCTGATGCTGGCGGTGTTGCCTGCGGCGTCTCTTAAGCTGAGCGCGTCTGGGTTGTCAAAGCTGGTCCAGGTGTGGGTGCGCCCAGCTCCGTTGCTGGATGTGACGGCTGCAATGTTGCCGTGTAGATCGTAGCTGTAGCTGGGGTTGGTGAGCTTGCCAGCTTGGAATTGCTCGACTATCGCTAGATGGGTATATTTGCTATGCCTGTGATAGCACACCACGCATATTCTATGCCGGGTAGAGGCTGATTTTGATTGAAATCTTGATGGTAGAACTGCACGTGTTCGCGTCAAGGCTGGCGCATGAGGAAATGCGCGGTGTTTTGAGGCGATTGAGCTGTTGCAATACACGGGTTGATTGTGACAGTTTGGGTTTTACGATTCGGCGAGGAAATGGGAGAATACGAAAAACAAGAAAAATCAGTTATTCGCCGGCATGGAATCTGCGCGGAGTGCTATCAACTACATAGCATAATGCGACATTGAAAAGTCAGCCCCTCATGCCTGTGCGAACCTATTGGCTGCGCTGCCTAAGTAAGGCTATCCATTCATTCCCTTCGTCTATCAATAAATCCATCATTGGCCAACTAGGTGCGGTTTCTATTACGTGAACTAGCGTCCATGCAAGACCAAAAAATCATGAT
>JAAUOI010000151.1 GCA_012036375.1 Allobrachymonas sp.
TGGCTATACGCCGTGCAGTTGATCACCACATCGGGGCGATGCTGCTGCAAGAAACTTTGCACGGCTTGGAAATCGAGCAAATCGAGTTCTGCATGCCGAGGTGCTATGAATTCATGAGCACCTTGCGCAGCAACTGCGCCGCCTAAAAGCCCATTTGACCCTAAAAGTACAGCTTTCATGATTGGTTTTATGATGTGGAGATGGAATTAAAGATTGTAGAGTCCTGCCGGATTGATAAATTTTTGTGGGCTGCGCGGTTTTATAAAACGCGCGGCTTGGCAGCGGAGGAGATTGGCAAGGGTCGCATCAAGCTCGGTGGCCAGGCGGTGAAAGCTTCGCGTGATGTGAAAGCGGGCGATACGCTAGAGATGCTGCGCGATGGCCTGCTCACCGTGGTGAAGGTGCTGGCCGTGAGCGAGCAGCGCGGGCCGGCATCGCTGGCTCAGGCTTTGTATGAAGAGACGGCTCAGAGCATTGCGGCGCGGCAAAAAGCGCAAGACATGAGGCGCTTCACACATGAGCCAGCGGCTTCGATTGAACAAGGCAGGCCAACGAAGCGTGATCGGCGCACTTTGGAGCAGGCTCGCAGCAGCTCTGCGCAATGGAATGATCGGTGGAGTGCGGAGCTTTGAAGTCTAGGTAACGCGGAAAGCGCGAAAAGAACGCGAAAAACGCTGAAAAAATCAAAGCATCGGCAGGTTGTGACACACGATTTTTTTGCGTTTTTCGCGTTCTTTTCGCGCTTTTCGCGTTACCTCATTTCTATCGCTATGGTCTCAGCGATTCTTGATACACACACCCTGCCCCTGCGCGGCCTCGCGGAATTCGCTTTTCCAGCTGGGCACATTCAAATCGAGCATGATGCGTTCGTTGTCCATGTGCGTGATGATGGTGCCGCCGTTGACGGAAAAGCCATGCGCTTTGATGCCGTCAATACGCAGCTCGGTAAATTCTTTTTTGCCATAGTCCACCTCCAGCTCGCGCACCCAGAGCGCACGCGAGGGTTCGTAGAGTACGCGGCAGGTGAAAGACAGTGTGCTGGCTTTGGCCTTTGCTTTGGCAGCGGGTGGGGTCTGCGCCCCAGCGTGACTGCTGATCAAAGCGACAACAGCGAACAAGAAAGTGAAAGGTTTCATACAGCTCAGTCGGTTAACTGAGCTGATTATTTCACTCTTACTTCGCCGAGACGAGTTCTTTGATTTGCAAGAGAGGCGCAGGATCATCCAGCGTGGCTAAATCGCCCGTGTCGCGGCCTTCGCAAATGGCTTGAATTGCGCGGCGCAGGAGTTTGCCGGAGCGGGTTTTAGGCAGCAGGCTCACGAAATGTACTCTGGCTGGGCGGGCGACTGCGCCTAGATCGCTGTCCACCAATTTCATGATTTCGCCCTCTAATTTGAGGCGTGCATTCACATCGCCTAAAGTACTTGCATCTTTGGCCACCGCAAACGCCATCGCCACCTGCCCTTTGAGCGGATCGGCCACGCCCACCACCGCCACTTCAGCCACATTGGGATGCGCGGCAATGCTTTCTTCGATCTCGCGCGTGCCCAAGCGATGGCCAGCGACGTTGATCACGTCATCGGTGCGGCCAAGGATGGTGTAGTAGCCATTCGCATCGCGGATGCCCCAATCGAAGGTGGAATAGGTCATCTGCCCCGGGATGCTTTTCCAATATGTGTTCACAAATCGCTCATCGTCGCGCCACACGGTTTGCATCGCACCGGGCGGCAGCGGGCCGTCGATCACGACCACGCCTTTTTCCCCATGGCCTTTGAGTTCTTCGCCCGTGCTCTCATGCACAAGCTTGAGCTTATAGCCATACATCGGCACGCCAGGGCTGCCGAATTGCGGCGTGAAGCCATTGAGCCCGCCGCCATTGGCCGTCGCCAAAATCGGCCAGCCAGTCTCGGTTTGCCAATAGTTATCAATTACGGGTTTGCCAATGCCTGCGGCAATCCATCGCGCTGTGGGCTCATCCACCGGCTCGCCAGCGAGGAAGAGCGCTTTGAGCGAGGAGAGATCGTATTTTTTGAGATGCGCTTCGTCTTGTTTTTTGAGCACGCGAATCGCAGTCGGCGCAGAAAACATATGCGTGACTTTGTATTTCTCCACCAAGCGCCACCAGATGCCGCCGTCGGCTGAGCCATCCATGCCGCGCACCGGCGTGCCTTCATAAAACAGCGTGGTCATGCCAGCAAGCAGCGGGCCATAAACGATGTAGCTGTGGCCGACCACCCAGCCAATATCGGAAGTGGCGAAATACACCTGCCCTGGTTTGCAATCGAAGATGTATTTCATGCTCGCAGCGAGCGCCACGGCATAGCCGCCCGTATCGCGCTGCACACCTTTGGGCTTGCCGGTCGTCCCGCTGGTGTAAAGCGTATAGCTGATGTCTGCGCTGTCTAAATGCGCGCAAGGGACTTCAGAATTTAAGTGCTTTTGCCTTCCAGCCCAGTAATCTACTGCGCGGAGTGCTCCTAAATCGATAGTAGAGAGGCCGCGATCTACGATCAAAATACTGTCAGGTTTAGATGAAGCCAAGGCCACAGCCTCTTTCAGCAAGGGCGTGTAGGGCACGATCTTGCCCGCCCGCGAGCCCGCATCTGCCGTAATCACCACACGTGGCGCAGCGTCATCAATCCGCGAAGCCAGAGAGCCACTGGCAAACCCGCCAAACACCACCGAATGAATCGCACCGATGCGCACACAAGCCAGCATCGCAAACAACGCTGGCGCCAATCATCGGCATGTAAATCAGCACCCGATCCCCTTTTTGCACACCCATCTCTTGCAAGATGGCCGCCATGCATTGCACTTCGGTATGCAACTGGCGAAAGCTATAGGTCTTTTCGGCATTGGTTTCGGTGCTCACGAAAACGACGGCGGCTTGATTCGCGCGGTCTTTCAAATGACGGTCCACCGCGTTGTGGCACAAATTCGTCTTGCCGCCTGTAAACCATTTGGCAAACGGTGGATTGGAATCGTCGCATATCTGCTTCGGACTTTCAAACCACTCAATCAGCCCGGCCTGTTCCTTCCAAAAGGCATCGGGCGTTTCGATGGAACGCTTGTAAAAATCAGCATAGGCGGTCATGACGTGTCTCACTCGGGTTTTTAAAATCTGAATTCATAATTATGGTGACTGGTCTTGCTGGCGGCTGACAAACAGGCCGCCTCACCCAGAACGGCCTAGAATGACTGTCACACAACCGTCATATTCATAGGAATCATTATGGCCAAAGACTTTTCTCAAATGGAAAACAGCAATTGCTCGGGCAATGCGAGCATTCACGAGGTGAGCATGCCCGAGCGACGTATGTTTCTGGGTACGGCTGGTGCGGCGGGCTTGGCTGTGATCTTGCCAGCCTGTGCGCAAACGCCGCTGGCTACAGCCGCTGCGTTGAGCTTCAAGTCCATCCCGATTGATGCGACCGACAAACTGGTGGTGCCCGAAGGTTATGTGGCCCAAGCAATTGCGCCTTGGGGCGAGCCGATTGGCGTGGCAGGCAACATCCCGGCCTTCAAAATGGATGGCAGCAACAGCGCCGCCGACCAAGCCGTGCAGATGGGCATGCACCACGACGGCATTCACTTCTACAGCTTGGACGGCAGTAAGCGGGGGTCTGCTGGTGATGAACCATGAGTATGTGGACAACGGCTTGCTGCACGTCGGCGGGGTGCCCCTTGGAGCGCAGAGAAAGTGCGCAAAGCACAAGCTGCGCATGGCATCAGCGTGATTGAAGTGCGCGAGGCCAATGGCCAATGGGAGATGGTACGCCCCAGCCGCTATGCCCGCCGCATCACAGCGAGCAACACAGCTTTTGCCATCGGCGGCCCCGCGCGCGGCCACAACATGATGAAAACCACTGCCGACCCACGCGGGGAATCTGTGTTTGGCACGCTCAACAACTGCGCCAGCGGTAAAACCCCTTGGGGCACTTACCTCAGCGGCGAAGAAAACTTCGCTGGCTACTTTGGCAAAGGCGATGCCACTAACCCCCACAACCGCCGCTGGGGCATCGGCACCACGCCGCGCCAGTTCCTGCAAAACTGGGATGAGTTCGACCCGCGCTTTGATGCCAGCAAAATCCCAACGAACCCAACCGCTTTGGCTGGGTGGTGGAAGTCGATCCCCTGGATCCCAGCAGCACCCCCGTCAAGCGCACCGCGCTCGGCCGCGCGGCGCACGAGGGCGCTTGGGTGGCCGTCACCAAAGACGGTCGCGCCGTGGTCTACAGCGGCGAAGATGCCAGCAACGAGTACATCGTATAAATTCGTCAGCCGCGACGCGATCAAGCCAGCAGGCAACGGCTTGACGCAGGCGCAGGCCAACCGCGATTTGCTCGACCACGGCACGCTGTATGTCGCCAAGTTCAATGCTGACGGTAAAGGTCAATGGTTACCTTTAGTGCATGAGCAAGGCGGTTTGACAGCGCCAAGCGGCTTTGCCGACCAAGGTGAAGTCTGCATCAAAGCGCGCCAAGCCAGCGATACGCTCGGCGCCACAAAAATGGATCGTCCCGAGTGGCTTGCGATTGATCCCAGCAGCGGTTGGGTGTATTGCACGCTCACCAACAACAGCTCGCGCGGCACGCCCAATCGCCCACCCACCGACGCGGCCAACCCGCGCACGCAGAGCGCGCATGGCCACATCAT
Source organism: Allobrachymonas sp. (assembly GCA_012036375.1). Taxonomy (GTDB): domain Bacteria; phylum Pseudomonadota; class Gammaproteobacteria; order Burkholderiales; family Burkholderiaceae_C; genus JANMDU01. The sequence continues at coordinate 4,657 of JAAUOI010000151.1, forward strand.
TCGCTGGAAAGAGGTGGGTGATTTCGATGGCCGCACATTTGATTGGAATCACCTCGTGCTCGCAGGCGATCCTGCCCAAGCCCGCCCTGAGGCCAAAGGCAATATCAAGGGCGATCTCTTCGGCTGCCCCGATGGCATCGCTTTCGATCCAGCAGGCCGCTTGTGGGTGCAAACGGACATGAGCGCCACCCAAATGTACAAAGGGGAATTCGTCAATTTGGGCAATAACCAAATGTTGGCCTACGATGCAGCCGCTGGTAGCTTCCGTCGCTTTTTGACCGCACCCACCAACAGCGAAGTCACTGGAGCCACTTGGACACCCGATGGAAAACCCTTTTCATCAACATTCAGCATCCCGGCGAAAGCCTAGGCGACACCAACGACCCGGCACAGCCCAGCAGATTTTCCAACTGGCCCGACTACGCGCCCAACGGAAGACCACGGTCATCGACAGTGGTGATCCGCAAAGCGGATGGTGGGGTGATTGGCAGCTAGGCAGCTCTGTCAGCATCAGGCCGAAGGCCGGGAATGAGAGGCGCGATGCCGCGTGACGGATTCGGGTCGCAAGGCAGCATGCTTGGTGCTGCGAGCTGCCATGCGCTTGCGCCACATTTTGAATGAACTGGCTTTCATCTCAGCGCGCATCAGGCGCACCACCGCCGATTCATTGAGGCCGAATTGCGCTTCAATCGCCTCAAACGGCGTGCGATCCTCCCAAGCCATTTCAATGATGCGGGAGATGTCAGCGGCATTCAGCACGGATTTCATACCCCGCGCCGCCTGCGCACTGACAAATGCGAGCAAGGCATCAGGCCTTCTTCGCCCACGCGCTGCACCAAGCTTTGGCAGACACTGCTTTGCCAGCGAACAAAGCACATTTGCCCTCGGGCGCTTTGGCATCGCCGACCCACAGTGCACAGTTGGCGCAGTTTTGGTCTTTGCTGTATTTAGGATACTTTTTGGTATCGGTTTTCGTGCCGTCGGTTTTGTAGCCTAGCGCGACTGCGTTGGCATCGGTGTCTTTGACGAGTTCGAGCTTTTGCGCAAATGCGGCTTGGCTGGCCAGCAGCGTGGCGGTGCTGGCAGTGGCGGCGTGGATGATGAAGGTACGACGTTGGCTTTTCATGATGGCTACGAGGTGATGTTTGCAAAATAGCATTCTCGATTTTACCATTCGGTATCCATAAAAACTGTGCAGTTTTTTATTACTGAACCATCATAAGGGATAAAAACTGACCACAATCAAGACGTATGCTTATCCACCACCCCAGCCACCTGATCGATGCATTAGGCATCCCCAAGCAACTCCAACACTTTGAGCCCAGCTATGAAGCGGCCTTGCAGCGCATTGCGAGCATCACGCCCAGCCACTACGCCCGTACCCGCAACGCGCTGGATGGCTCTGTGACCGGGCTGTCGCCCTATCTCACGCATGGCATCGTGAGCCTGCCAGAGGTGGCCGCGCGCGTGGCACACCATCACCGTTTAGGCTACGACGACAAGCTGGTGTTTGAGTTCGGTTGGCGCGAGTTTTTTCAGCATGTATGGGCGCACGCTGCGCAGCCTGAGGCGATTTTGCACGACATGCGGCCCGCTCACCTGTGGGGCGGTGGCTATGCACCGCAACTGCCGCAAGACATTCGCCAAGGCGCAACCGGCGTGCCCTGCATTGACGCAGCCGTGCGCCAGCTCTACGCCACGGGCTACTTGCATAACCACGCCCGCATGTGGCTGGCCAGCTACTGCATCCACCTGCGCAAGGTGCATTGGCGCGCGGGTGCTGATTGGCTGTATGCGCACTTGCTCGATGGCGATTTGGCGAGTAATCATCTCTCGTGGCAGTGGGTGGCCAGCACGTTCTCTTCCAAACCCTATTTATTCAACGCGAGCAACGTGGCGAAATTTGCGCCGCAACAGGCTTGGAAAGCTTGGGCCAGCGCCAAAACCGCCGTGGACATGAGCTACGAGCAACTCGATACCGTGGCGCGCGAGCAAGCCGATGTGGGGCCCGAGCCGGGCATCCATGCAGCGCAAGAAGAACCCGCCTTGTGGCACATTCATGATGCAGCGTTTTTAAAGCATTTTGAGGCTGTAGCCGGCATAAAATATGCGCGAAGTGCTATTGAATTTATAGCAACTAGATTATCCCATCAGCCCGGCACATCCATTGAGCTCGTCACACCTTGGGCTTTGTCTGAGCGGCCTGAGCCTACACCAGCGCCAGCAGCGCAAGCTTCAAGCGCTTGGCTGCGAATTGGCATCGTTTTGGCTGATGCCCACCGCCTGCGGCCGTGGAGCGAGCGGCGCTGGGCTTTTGTACTGCAGCGCATGGCGCAGGTCTGTGATGTGATCTGGCTGGGCAGCGACGCGGACTTCTTGCAACTGACTGAACTGCCGCACTGGCCTGCGCGCGAGATCGTGCGCGCGCAGGCCAGCTTGATGCCCGGCTATGCAGCAGCGCTGCCGCGCATTGCCACGCTCCAGCC
>JAAUOI010000152.1 GCA_012036375.1 Allobrachymonas sp.
AAACATCACGTCTTTCAGGTTTTTCCTACCGCTCTATCGATGATTTCTATGCGCCGCCTGCTTGGGCGCAGTGCCCTGCTGTGCTTGATTTTGCTGGCGGTGATGTCGGTGGGTGTGGTGTCTTGTGGTGGCGGTGGTGCGGGAGGTGATGTGGTGGCGCAAGGGGCTCAGGCAGCAGCGCTGTGCCGTCGCCTAGCCCGGGGGGAGCGCGGTAGTCAATGCTTCACTGCCCACGAATTTCACGCTCAAGGTTGATGAGCTGAACACCACGCTCTCCAGCCCTTGGGGCTTGGCCTTCTTGCCCGATGGTCGGATGCTGGTGACGGAAAAAGGCGGTGTACTCAAGCTGCTGACAGCCAACGGCGTCACTGTGGCAACGATCTCTGGCGTGCCAGCAGTCAACAGCAGCGGGCAGGGCGGTTTGCTGGATGTGGTGGTTGATCCCGCGCATGCCAGCAACCAGCGCATTTATTTGACCTATGCAGAAAACGATGCCGCGAATTCCAGTTTGAGCGGCACGGCGGTAGCGCGGGCGCGATTGAATGTGGCGGCCAATCGGCTGGATGACGTGACGGTGATCTTCCGCCAAGCGCCCAAGGTGGCCTCTAGCGGGCATTTTGGCTCGCGTTTGGTGTTTGATGCGAATGGCTATTTATTTGTAGCACTCGGCGACAGGCAATCGAGCAGCCAGCGCGGTTTCTCGCAAGACCTCACGCGCGGCAACGGCAAAGTCATGCGCATCACCACCGAAGGCATGCCAGCCCCTGGCAACCCCAGCTTCAGCGCTACGGGGGCGCAAAGCAGCATCTGGAGCTACGGCCACCGCAACCCGCAAGGCGCTGCTCTCGATGCCAAAGGACAGCTTTGGGTGAGTGAACACGGCCCGCAAGGCGGTGACGAGATCAATTTCGCGCAAGCTGGCAAAAACTATGGCTGGCCTATCATTAGCTACGGCCAAGAATACGGCAGCACGACACCCGTGGGCGAAGGCACAGCCAAGGCGGGCATGGAGCAGCCCGTGAGCGTGTGGCTCACGCGCGATGGCAGCGCGTACACCAGTGGCTCGAAATCTTCTATCGCGCCCAGTGGCCTTGTGGTGTATTCCGGCAACAAATTCCCAGAATACAGCGGCAACCTCTTGAGCGGCGCACTAGCTGGTGCAGCTCTGTGGCGCGTCGCAGTAAGCGCTGAGGGTAAGGAAGTTTTCCGCGAACGGCTGCTCGCCAACCGAGGGGAGCGCATCCGTGATGTGCGCCAAGGCCCTGACGGCTGGCTGTATTTACTCACCGACAACGGCAAACTTTTGCGTGTCTCGCGCTGAGTCTGCCTGAGTCTGCGTTAACACCGCAGAGATTGAATCAACAAACATCCGATTTTTGTCTGCCCAAGCTCTTGGCTTGGTTTATAATTTCGGCTTCGGAGTGTGGCGCAGTCTGGTAGCGCACCTGGTTTGGGACCAGGGGGTCCAAGGTTCGAATCCTTGTACTCCGACCAAAATGACAAACCCCCATGGGGTGATTAACGCCTCGCAGCATCCCGTTTGCGGGGCGTTTTGTTTGTGATGCATCAAACTGTCCGTAGCTCAGTTGGATAGAGCAACAGCCTTCTAAGCTGTGGGTCGGGGGTTCGATCCCCTCCGGGCAGGCCACTCCTATTTTTATAGCGCTCTGCGCAGATTTCATGCCGGCGAGCCGCTAAAAAGCCTCAAATTTACTGCTTTAAGACTTCTGCACCTTTGGGCAGATTGAATTTAAATGAATCCGCGTTCAGGCTGGGGTTGACCTGCATACTGGTGAATGTGATCACGCTGCGTTGACCGAAGCTGTCGGTGATGTCCAGCTGCTCCAGCGCATCACCGCGCAGACCGATGCGCACGAGTTGCAGGCTGCTGTCGGCAGATTTGGGTTTGGCAGACACCCAGCTCAGACCATCGGCTGTAGCGGGCGCGTTGTCGAGCGAGAAATGTTGGCGCAGGGCGCTCAAATCAGAAGCGGATGCGATGAGTGCAGCTGGGGTGTTGGCAAAGGCGCTGGTTTGGCTGCGCTGGGTGGCTTGGTTCAAGTCTGCGTCGTAAATCCACAGGCTCGTGCCGTCTGCCAAGATCACTTGCTCGAACGGTTTTTTGTAGTGAAACTTGAAGCGATTGGGGCGCTGGAATTCAAAATTTCCACTGGAGGTTTTGACGCGGGGGGCTTCGCCTGCACGCGCAGGGGAGGTAACGGTTTGTGTGAACGCGGCTTTGCCAGAGCGGGCAGATTTCACGAAACTTTCTAAGTTTCTAAGCCTTTAGCTCGCTAGCCAGCGTACTTCCTGCGCTAAGTGCTATCAATAGTGTAGTAACTACGCGCACTGCACGGCGTCTCGATGTGCTCAACATATGCTCACTCGCTTCGGTTAGGCACCAAAATTTCGCGTTTGCCCCGCGCATCCATGCTGCTCACGAGCCCGGCTTGCTCCATGGCTTCGAGCAAATTCGCGGCTTTGTTGTAGCCAATCGTCAAGTGACGCTGAACGAGCGAAATACTGGCTTTTTGATTTTCAAGACGATCTCCACAGCGCGGTCATACAAGGGGTCTCTCTCGCCGGTGCCTGGGCCAGAGCCGCCCAAGCCATCCAGTGAAAGACCCTCTTCGCCATCCACAGTTCCGCCCTCTAAAACACCATCTATGTAATTGGGCTCGCCCTGCGATTTGAGATAAGCCACCACGCGATGCACTTCCTCATCGCTCACAAACGCGCCATGCACGCGCACCGGAAAGCCCGTGCCAGAAGGCATATAAAGCATATCGCCCATTCCGAGCAGGGCTTCAGCGCCCATTTGATCGAGGATCGTGCGGCTATCTATTTTTGAAGACACTTGGAAGGCAATACGAGTCGGAATATTCGCTTTGATGAGACCGGTGATCACATCGACGCTGGGGCGCTGCGTGGCGAGCAGCAAATGGATGCCAGCGGCGCGCGCTTTTTGCGCGAGGCGGGCAATCAGCTCTTCGATCTTCTTGCCCACCACCATCATTAAATCGGCCAACTCATCAATCACCACGACGATATGCGGCAAACGCTCTAGCGGCTCAGGCGAATCAGGCGTGAGGGAAAACGGGTTGTAGATGAATTCTTCGCGTGCTTTGGCATCATCAATTTTCACGTTATAGCCCGCGAGATTGCGCACGCCCAGCTTGCTCATGAGCTTGTAGCGCCGCTCCATCTCCATCACACACCAATTGAGCCCATGCGCAGCTTGGCGCATATCGGTCACGACGGGTGCGAGCAAATGCGGAATGCCTTCATACACGCTCATCTCCAGCATCTTGGGGTCAATCAACAAGAGGCGCACATCTCGGGCTTCGGCTTTGTAGAGCAGGGAGAGAATGGTCGCGTTAATGCCCACAGATTTGCCTGAGCCTGTGGTGCCGGCCACCAAGCAATGCGGCATTTTGGCCAAATCGGCTACTACGGGGTTGCCCACGATGTCTTTGCCGAGGCCAATCGTGAGCATGGATTTGGCATCGTTGTACACCTGCGAGCCAAGAATTTCGGAGAGGCGGATCATCTGCCGCTTGGCGTTGGGCAATTCGAGCGCCATGTAATTTTGCCGGGAATCGTCTCCACCACGCGAATGGACACCAAAGACAGCGACCGCGCCAAATCTTTAGCGAGGTTCACGATCTGCGAGCCTTTCACGCCTGTGGCCGGCTCAATCTCATAGCGCGTGATCACCGGGCCTGGCATGGCCGCCACCACTTGCACGTTCACGCCGAAATCTTTGAGCTTCTTCTCAATCAGGCGCGAGGTCATCTCCAGCGTTTCGGGGGCGACGGTTTCTTGCCGCGCCTGCGCCCCATCGAGCAAATCGACCTGCGGCAGCTTGCTATCCGGCAGTTCGGCAAACAAGCCCTTTTGCCGCTCCTTGGCCACGCGCGTGCTCGCCGGCACATCGACAAAGTGTCAATAAGCACCGGCTCTACTGGCGCAGACACCGCCCTAGGCACGATCACTGGCGCAGCATGCAGCTCCTCGATTTCTGCACGCTCCACATTCACAGTTTCTTCGCGCAGCTTGGCCGCTTGTGTGCCAAATTCCAAATCTTCTTTCAGCTCCAATTGCTCGCGCCATTTTTCAAAACGGCTCATGATGAAGTTGCCGATTCCTTCAGCGAACTTGATCCAAGAAAAGCGCAAAGCCCAAGCGCTACCGATGAGCAGCAGCGGAATTGAAAGCAGGGCAGAGCCGTTAAAGCCTAGCCATTTCGTGCTCGCCGCGCCCAACCAGTAGCCCAGAATGCCGCCTGCATGCCCCGGCAGCCGCGCTTCAAAGCGATACAGACGCGTCCATTCCAGCATGCAGCTAGCGCAGAGCAAAATGACCAATCCCAGCCAAAAAATCCAGCGTTTTTTGGGTGCGTTGTCTGCACCTGGCTCGCCGCGCAGCCAACCCGCCAAGCGCGACATCCAAGCGCGCAAACCCGCGAGCACACACCAAATGACCGAATAGCCCAGCAGATAAAAAGAGGCATCCGCCACATAAGCGCCTAGTTTGCCGCCCCAATTGCGAACGCCTGAGCCGGCCGCTGCCGAGCCTGAGGTGGACCAAGCCGCATCAACCGGCGAATGTGTCAGAAGCGCCAGTATCCAGTAGGCCAAGGCCACAGCGCCGAGCACCAACAGCAATTCGTCAGAAAAGCGTTTGGCAGGCTCTGGCTCACCCAAATTTGACGTTCGCCGGGCATTGCGCGTGCCAGTTTGGAGAGTGTCGAGAGAATAAGTCATTGCTATGATTTTGAGAGCCCATAGCTTACCCCAAACGAGGGGCAATGAGAGTTAACCTAAGTTGCAAAGTGACAATGGTCAGCCCAAGCTACCCAAGCGCTCGCGGATCAATACCGAGCCATTGTCCAGGGTTTCGATATAGCCGCGCTCTTCCAAATCTTTCATCACACGGCTGACCATCTCGCGCGAAGCGCCCACCATTTGGCCAAATCTTGGCGTGAGACTTTGTCGCGGATCAAGCTGTTGCCTTGGCCATCAGGCTCGGAGCTTTCCATGAGCGAGCGCGCCACGCGACCATACACATCCATCAGCGCCAGTGATTCAATCTTGCGATCCGCACTGCGCAGGCGCTGCACCAAGCCTTTCATCACCGCATAGGCCATCGAGGTGTTCTCAGGCAGGCATCGGGCAAACTCCAAGCGCCCGAGCATCAGCACATCAGTCTGCACCTCGGCGCGCACGCTGGCTGAATGCGGCTCATTGTCAATCAAGCTCATCTCGCCAATGTAGTCGCCCGGCTGCATGTTGGCCAAAATCACCTCGCGCCCGCGAGCATCCGAGGTGAACACGCGGCAGCGCCCCGTGAGAATAATGAAGAGTGCATTGGATTTTTTGCCTTGCTCGACCACCAGCTCGCCGCGCTTGAAGCGCCGCTTGATGACTGCTTCTGCCACAGCCTCCGCCTGAGAAGCCGTGAGCATGGCAAATAACGGCACGCGCCGGATCAGCTCAAGATTTGACAACATTGACATACCCGTGTCCCTCAGTGGTGTTGTGTGCTCTGTCTGCTCGACTTGAATTTCAAGCCGCCAGACCAAGATAGAAAGAATACCGGGATAATCCCGACTGATGTCTACTTTGATTCCCCGAATCTAACCGAAATGTCGTGTTGTAGCCATATTATTTATACCAACGTACGTCCAAGCCCAATTGAACTCCCTCATGAAACACGCCAAAGTCCTCATCCTCGGCTCCGGCCCCGCTGGCTACACCGCCGCCGTTTACGCCGCTCGCGCTAACCTTAATCCCGTGTTGATCACCGGCATGGCCCAAGGCGGCCAGCTCATGACCACGACCGAGGTGGACAATTGGCCTGCCGATGTGCATGGCGTGCAAGGCCCCGAGCTGATGCAGCGCTTCTTGGAGCATGCCGAACGGTTTAAAACTGAAATCATTTTTGACCACATCAACGAAGTTGATTTCTCCAAACGCCCATTCACCTTGAAAGGCGACAGCGCCAGCTACACCTGCGATAGCCTGATCATCGCCACTGGCGCATCGGCCAAATATCTCGGCCTGCCCAGCGAAGAAGCCTTCATGGGCCGTGGCGTGAGCGGCTGCGCCACCTGTGATGGATTTTTCTACCGCGATGAAGTCTGCTGCGTGGTGGGCGGCGGCAACACGGCAGTCGAAGAAGCTTTGTATTTGTCTAATATTGCGAAGAAGGTGTATTTAGTCCACCGCCGCGACAAATTCAAATCCGAAGCCATCCTGATTGACAAGGTGATGGAAAAAGTCAAAGAAGGCAAGATTGAACTCAAGCTGTGGAACACTTTGGATGAAGTGCTGGGTGATGCCAGTGGCGTGACCGGCGTGCGGCTGAAAAATGCTCAAACTGGTGCAACGGAAGATCTCACGCTCAAAGGCTGCTTCATCGCCATTGGCCATTCGCCCAACACGCAAATCTTTGACGGCAAGCTCGAGATGAAGGGCGGCTACATCGTCACCAAATCCGGCCTCGAAGGCTTCGCTACGCAAACCAGCGTGCCCGGCGTGTTTGCCGCAGGCGATGTGCAAGATCACATCTACCGTCAAGCAATCACCAGTGCTGGCACCGGCTGCATGGCCGCTTTGGATGCGCAGCGCTTTTTGGAGCAACAGGGCTGAAGCCCGGTGAACTATGGTGAGGCATTTTTAAAGCGTTTTGAGTCTCTAGCCGGCATAAAACCTGCGCAAAGTGCTATTGAATTGATAGTATTCCAACGTGCTAAAATCCATGTCTACACGCTGCGGAGAGGTGGCAGAGTGGTTGAATGTACCTGACTCGAAATCAGGCGTGGGCGCAAGCTCATCGGGGGTTCGAATCCCCCCTCTCCGCCAAAACCATTTAAAACCATTTAAATAGCGCCTTGAGTTTTGCTCAAGGCGCTTTTTTGTAATGACATACACCGATCATGCTCTGTAGTAGTAACAACCGAGGCAATTGTAAGTTTTTGCTAAGTTAATGTAAACTTAATAAAAGAGTAATTACGTTTTAGGAGGCTGGGTCATACCCAGAAATCGCATGGCTTCGGTTCATATTCAAGCAAGTGATTTCTTGTGGTGCGTTGAGACGCTGTGTACTTTTACTCGGTC
>JAAUOI010000153.1 GCA_012036375.1 Allobrachymonas sp.
ATCAGAACAGACGCACAGGCGCATGGCAGGTCCGCAGAGAGCAAACCAAGCAGACCAAGAAACAGACGCAAAGAGCGCATGCAGGCCAAAGCGCACAAACTAAGTCACCGAGAAACAAAAGCGCCAAGCGCAAACAAAAAAATACCCGTGAGCACGGGGCTGACGGGTACAAACAGCCTTTTGAAGGGCTGTCGAGGAGGGAACTGACTCGATGACGACAACAGATCAGTTGTTGCGGAACTCGTCGTGGCAGGTTTTGCAGTTGCCGGCATAAGCGCCGAAAGCGGCTTTGATTTGATCGAGATTGCCCGATTTGGCTGCTGCATCCAAGCGAGCGGCGTCTGCGGCCAGTTTGTCGCCATTGGCTTTGAATTTGGCAGCATCCGTCCAGATGTTGGCTTTTGCCTTACCGCCTTCGGTGTCCTGCACCGAAACCACCCCATGGCAGCGCAGCTACGGTGGCAATCACGGCGGCATTGTCTTGCGCCACCTTGGCATCAAACGGCACGCGGCCTGCAACCATCGCACCCAAGCGACCCGTATGCGTACCCATCACGCTCAATGCGCTTTGGCGGTATTTGATGGCATCTTCTGGCTTGGCAAACTGCGCCTGAGCGGAGAAACTGGCGGTGAGCGCAGCGGCTGCAGCGAGGAGGGCGATGCGGGATTTCATAAAAAGTAGCTCCTGTTGAAGTGGCTTGTTAAAGGCAGAGAGGTAGAGAGAGTATCTACGCAGCAAGTTCCCAATGGAGGCACTAGGGAATTCCCGAGTGAATAAGTCTGTCATGCAGTCGTCACACGAAGCCTTGCGCAGCATGCCTCCAAAAATGCACAATGGGCGTTGATAGCAACATGGCAACGATGGTCTGCCAACAATTTCCAACAACGAAGGATTTTCATGAGCAACACCGCGCACCGCATTCGTATTTGGGATTTGCCCACCCGTTTATTCCACTGGGCTCTGCTGATTTGCGTGCTGGGTTTGGTGATCACCGGCAAAGTGGCCAATGAATGGATGGTGTGGCATTTTCGGCTGGGCTACTGCGTGATGACGCTGCTGCTGTTTCGCCTCATCTGGGGCTGTGTGGGCGGCAAATGGTCGCGCTTTGCGTCGTTTATTTATGCCCCCAGCACGGTGATTGCCTATCTCAAAGGCTTGGGTAAGCCGGAGCATTCTGCGGGGCACAATCCGTTGGGCGCGGGCTCGGTGTTTGCGCTGCTCTTCGTCCTCATGGCGCAAGTGGGCAGCGGCCTGATCAGCGACGATGAAATCACCAACCAAGGGCCGCTGGCGCGTTTTGTGAGTGGCCAATGGGTGAGTTTGGCGAACTGGTGGCACAAAGATGTGGGGCAATTTGCCATCTTTGCGCTCGTGGCTTTGCATGTGGCGGCGATTTTGTTTTATCTGTATAAGAAAAAAGAAAACCTGATTCGCCCCATGATCGAGGGCGACAAAGAGATGGTGCAAGCGGTCGAATCGTCCCAAGATGGCGCGGCAAATCGCATCGCGGCGCTGGTGATTTTCGGGCTGTGCGCAGGCTTTGTGTATTGGGTGCAAAGTTTGGGAGCCCCCGCGTTCTGATGAGCCAGGTTATATGATGGTGACTTGCCCCCAGGAGTTGCTATGAATGCCCGCGTCCCTGCCTCCCTTTTCAACACCGCCGATGTCTTGTCTCATGCCACGCAGGCGTGGGACTCTGACATCACCGCCCGCATCAGCGATTACATCGCTATTCCTTGTAAATCGCCCGGCTTCGATGCGAATTGGCATGCGCATGGGCATATCGAAACGGTGCTGCGCAATGCCGCCAATTGGGTGGCGGCGCAGCAAGTGCCGGGGCTCACGCTGGAAGTGCTGCGCCTGAATGACGCGCAAGGCAGGCCGCGAACGCCGGTGCTGTTCTTTGAAATTCCCGCGCATCAGCATGATTCCAAGCAATCCGTGCTGATGTATGGTCACTTGGACAAGCAGCCCGAATTCAACGGCTGGCGCAATGACCTGGGCCCTTGGACGGCGAAGCTTGAAACAGGTGCCGATGGTGCAGCGCGACTGTATGGCCGTGGCGGGGCAGACGATGGCTATGCGGTGTATGCCTCTATTACGGCCGTGAAAGCTTTGAAGGCGCAAAACGCAGCGCATCCGCGCATCGTCGGCTTGATCGAAACCTGCGAAGAATCAGGCTCGTATGACTTGCTGCCCTATGTCGATGCCTTGAAGGCGCGGTTGGGCGATGTCTCGCTCGTCGTCTGCTTGGATTCGGGTGCTGGCAACTACGATCAGCTCTGGCTCACCAGCAGTTTGCGCGGCATGGTCAGCGGCACATTGCGCGTGGACATCTTGACCGAAGGCGTGCATTCGGGCGACGCCTCAGGCCTGGTGCCTTCGAGCTTTCGCATCATGCGCCAAGTGCTTGATCGCTTGGAAGACAGCAAAACCGGTAACCTGCTACCCGCCAGCTTTCATTGCGAAGTGCCCGCAGATCGCCTCGCGCAGGCTCAGGCCACCGCTGAGATTTTGAAAGACGAGGTCTACAAACGCTTTCCTTGGGCGCATGCCGATTGCGGTGGCTCCACGGCTTTTGCATTACCCACCACCACCGACCCTGTGCAAGCCCTCCTTAACCGCACTTGGAAGCCCACACTCTCCGTGACTGGCGCAGAGGGTTTCCCGGCGCTCAAAGATGCGGGCAATGTGCTGCGGCCGTACACCGCCTTCAAACTCTCGCTGCGCACCCCGCCGCTGGTGGATGCCGTAGCCTGCATGCAGCAGCTCAAAACCTTGCTTGAAGACAATGCGCCCTACCAAGCCAAAGTGACCTTTGAAGGCGGCGGCGCGGCCAGCGGCTGGAATGCACCGAGCACCGCGCCTTGGCTGCAAGCGGCGCTCGACCATGCAAGCCAAGCCTACTACGGCGCGCCCTGCGGCTACATCGGCCAAGGCGGCACGATTCCGCTGATGAACATGCTGGAAAAGGGCTTTCCCAAGGCGCAGATGATGGTCTGCGGCGTGCTCGGCCCCAAGAGCAATGCGCATGGGCCCAATGAGTTTTTGCATGTGGACTACGCTAAAAAATCACGGCTGCCGTGGCCAGCGTGATCGCGGCGCATCCTTAAAATGTCAGGTCATGAGCAGCGATTCCTACCTCTCCCCGTTTACCGCAGGCGATGGCGAAAATATCGCGATTCACGATTGGCCCCTGCCCGATGTCTGGCCCGATCAAGCGATCCAAGGCACGGTGATCATCGTGCATGGCTTGGGTGAGCATGCGTTTCGCTATGCGCATGTGGCAGGCCGGCTCAATGAAATGGGCTACCACGTTCGCGCGTATGACCAATACGGTCACGGCGAATCGGGTGGTCTGCGCGGCGGTATCCCCACCGAGATGCGCTTGGTCGATGATTTGGCCGATGTGGTGGACGACACGCAGCGCAACATGCGGCAAGGCCAGCGCTTGATTTTGCTGGGTCACAGCATGGGCGGCTTGGTGGTCGCCTCGTTTGCGCGGCAACAGATGCGCCCTGTCGATGCCATCATATTGAGCTCACCTGCGCTTGATCCGGGCTTGAGCGCGGTGCAAAAATTTCTCCTGTCCACGCTGCCACGCTTTGCGCCCAATTTGCGGGTGGCTAATGGCCTTAAAGTCGACAAACTCAGTCGCGACCCCGTGGTGGTGCAAGCCTATTGCAGCGACCAGTTTGTGCATAGCAAAATCAGTGCTCGTTTGGCGCGTTTCATTGCCGATGAAGGCGAGCGCGTGATCGCCGCTGCGAGCAAGTGGCGCACGCCGACCTTGCTGATGTATGCTGGCCAAGATGCGCTGGTCAGCCCCTCAGGCAGCCGCGCGTTTGTAGCTGCTGCGCCCGCGAGCTGCGTACACACGCATTGCTTTGAGCCGATGTACCACGAGATTTTTAACGACCCGGAGAAAAACCTCGTGTTCGAGAAGATGCGGCAGTGGTTAGAAGCTTTGTAGACACTATTATTTTAATAGCACTCTGCGCACATTTCATGCCGGCTAAAGCCCTAAAACGCTTCAAAAAAGGGCTTTGAATTCAACGATCTGCCGGATGCCCGAGGCGCATGTCGTCTAAATAATCTTTGCTGATGTTGATGGTGGTTTTCACGCCCACTTCATCAAAATTTTTCTTCAACCATTTTGTTGCGCACAAGCGCCCCAGCTCGAAGAGTTTGTCGATCAACGCGCCGTCCGCCGAGCTTTTGCTGGACGCCGGCAAAGCCTCCAGCGCTTCGCCGCCATCGATGCGGTGCAATCGCACGGTGCGGTAGCGCTCCGGCGGCAGGTGGCCTTTGTCGATCAAGCGGTTGACAAAATCAATCGATCGCATTTGGCCAAGCAAGCTCGCGTTGAACGTCAGTTCATTGATGCGGTCCATGATCTCAGCGCCGGTATCAGGCAAGGTGCTGCGCTCAATCGGGTTGATTTGAACCAGCACAATGTCGGAGCTTTTGCATTGGTAAATCAGCGGGTGCAACGCCGGATTGCCGCTGAAGCCGCCATCCCAATAATGCTGGCCTTCAATCTCCACCGCACGAAACAGCATGGGCAAACAGGCCGAGGCCATCACAGCATCATCGGTCAGGCGCTTGCCCGAAAAATCTCGGCCTTGCCGGTGGCCACGTGCGTGGCGCTGACGAAAATGCGCGGTGCATCCAATTCGACTAATTTCGGAAAATCGATCAGCTCCTGCACCAATTTGCGCAGCGGATTGATGTCCAGCGGGTTGGCCTGATAAGGCGAGAGCTGCGGCGAGAGCGCTGCGCCGGTGGCCTTCCAACCCGAGAGCCACAAATCCATCATGCCGCGCTGGAGTTTGCTGGCTTCGCCCAAGCGCGCCACGCGCTGCCACAAAAGCGCCAAGGAGGCACGCGCCGCTTCATTAGCACCCGCGTGATCGGCAGCTGCAAAACCATGACCCAAAGCCACCGCATTCATCGCACCTGCGCTTGCGCCGCTCACGCCATCGATCTTCATGCGCCCATCTTCAAGCAGCGCATCCAACACCCCCCAAGTGAACGCGCCATGCGAGCCGCCGCCTTGCAAAGCCAAGCTCACACGCTTGGGCGAACTGTGATTGGGTATTGAATCGGTCGGTGTTGAATCGGTCATAGGCGGGTGATGGTGTCACTATGCAAGGCTTGTGCCCATTGTAGGAAGAAGATGTGACGGCCTACTTACTATTTATTTGATAGCACTTAGCGCACATTTCATGCCGGCTAAGAGCCGATTTGTCTTTAAATATCACCCAAACTACAATATCCGCAATGAACCGCCGCCTGTTTCACCGCACCACGATAGGACTCTTGGCCGCACCCGCTTTGCTCCGCACAGATGCTTGGGCACAGGCTGATGCCAAGGTGAAAAGCCTGCCTGCCGCACTGCTCTGGCTCGATCAATTGCAAACCGCGCCGGGTGTCATAACCTCGGGGGCTTGGCCACTGTCTGCTGTGTTGGAGCATTTGTCGCAAAGCATCGAGATGAGCATGGATGGTTTTCCTGAGCCTAAAAGCGCTTTGTTTCAAAACACGCTGGGCACGGTGGCGTTCACGGTCTTTAAATTTCGTGGCCAGATGAGCCATTCGCTCGCCGAGCCCATCCCCGGCGCACCGGCGCTCAACCCCTTGCCCAGTTGGCAAGCGCAGCCCAGCGCCTGCGCACCGCGATTGCCCGCTTTGAAGCGCACAAAGCGCACCTCAAACCGCATTTTGCGTATGGCAACTTGAGCAAATCGGATTACGCCCTCGCGCATACGATGCACATTGCTAATCACCAAGATGAGATTGCGCTGCATCGGCTGGCCTGATCCAGACTTTGGTAGGGGTAGTGTGTGCACGACATCACAGCAAGCGCGGAATATGTCACTGATCAAGCGATCCTGACACCTTTTGTGTCCGTCAAGGCTTTACCCGCAGTGGGTTTGTATGCACAATCTGTGTATGCAAATATTTCGACTGAATTTGTCACGCCAGACAACCTCCAGACTCGCTAGAAGCTTTGTGGCTGCAAGCCTGCTCTGGATCGTCCATTCATCTTTCGCACAAGACGCCCTGCTGCAAAACGCCCAAAACCTGCTCACAGCAAAACAAGCCACGCAAGCCTATCAACTTCTAAGCCCCCAAGAAACAGCCCGTGCGGGTCAACCTGAGTTTGACTATCTGCTGGGCATTGCCGCGCTCGATTCGGGGCGCGTCACACAAGCGATTTTTGCTTTTGAGCGCGTGCTGGCCGTGCAGCCGGGCAATGCGCTGGCGCGCGCGGAGCTGGCGCGCGCCTACATCGCCGCTGGCGAGGCCGACACCGCCAAATCTCAGCTGCAACAAGTCAAAGCCTCGCCCAATGTGCCGCCCGAGGCGCGGGCGAGCGTCGATCGCTTGCTTTCCAGCCTAGAGAGCAGCTCGCAGGGCAAGCCGCTCAAGATGTATGTAGAAATGGGCTTGGGGCATGACAGCAATTTAAGCGGCGGGCCCAATCTCACCACGTTTGCTGTGCCCAATATCTTCACCCCATCTTCACCGCCCATCACGGTCACGCTGCCAGCCGCATCGAGGCAGCGCAGCGACAGTGTGTATCAGCTCGGCGCGGGCTTATCGTATCAGCATGCCTTGAATGCCAGCACCGATCTGACCACCCAGCTCAACTGGCGCAGCACCCAGCCGCAGAGCGAGAAAGATCTCGACACGCAAACCATCGATGCCAGCATCGGCATCGCCCACACGGCGGGCGCGAATCGTTATTCCCTCAATTTGCAACACGGCCAGCTCTCGTTTGACGGCAACAGCTATCGCAAAACCACCGGCATTTCTGGCCAATGGCTGCACAGCTTGAGCGCGATGCAGCAGCTCATGGCTTTTGTGCAACATGCCAGCTTGCGCTACCCTGGGCCGGGGTTTAGCAACGCCAAACGCAACGTGATCGGCGGCGCCTGGGGGCTGGCGCTCTCTAGCAGCACCAGCATGTAGTCTGGGCGCGGCTTTTGGCGGCGAACAGGCCGATAAAGTTGCCGCCAAAGAATTGGGCTTCAAACTCACCGGCTTGCGCGCCGGCGGCGAGCATGTGCTCTCGCAGCAGATGCGCTTATTTGCCAATGTGGG
>JAAUOI010000154.1 GCA_012036375.1 Allobrachymonas sp.
GCTCGGATGAAACAGTCAGCCCCAACGCATTCATTGCGACGACTTTGGTGGCCATGTTGCCGAGCATTTTGATGTATTTGACCCTGCAAAAATCCTTCAACCGAGGTTTGATGGCGGGTGCGGTCAAGGGCTAACTCCTGAGCAACCCTCTCTTTAGAAAAGCAGAATTCATGGCATCGGTCACACTCAAAAAATCTGGAAAAATTCGGTGACACCACCATCATCAAAGATGTGTCCGTCGATATTGCAGATGGACAATTTTGTGTTTTGGTCGGCCCCTCGGGTTCAGGTAAATCCACTTTGCTGCGCTTGATTGCGGGCTTGGAGGATTGCAATGCAGGCGGCATCCATATTGGTGATCGTGACGTGACCACTTTGGCCGCTAAGGATCGCGACATCGCGATGGTGTTTCAAAGTTATGCCCTGTATCCGCAGATGACGGTGCGCGAGAACATGGGTTTGGTTTGAAACTAGCAGGTGTTAAACGCCAAGACCGTGAGCTACGTGTGGACGACGCAGCCCGCAAGCTCAATCTCACGGCGCTACTAGATCGTTACCCTAAACAATTGTCTGGCGGTCAGCGCCAGCGTGTGGCGATGGGGCGGGCAATTGTGCGCAACCCTCAGGTGTTTTTGTTTGATGAACCTTTGTCTAACCTCGATGCAGCGCTGCGTACCCAAGTGCGCGCAGAGATCCGTGAACTGCATCGCAGCTTGGGCACGACTTCTGTTTATGTGACGCACGATCAAATCGAGGCCATGACTTTGGGTGATCGGATCGTCGTGTTGCGTGAAGGCATGGTGGAGCAAGTGGGTTCGCCCCTAGAGCTGTATGACGCGCCTGCCAACACGTTTGTCGCTAGCTTCATCGGTTCCCCTTCAATCAATCTGTTTTCGGCTCAGGTGGTGGAGTCGGGGGGTGTGTTGCTGGCGCAGTTGGCAGACCAGCAGTGCATCGCCTTGCCAGCACAGGCTGGCTTGCAAGTCGGCCTGAGTATCGTGATCGGTTTGCGTCCCGAGCATCTGCGTTTGGCCAGTGATCCAACACGCGGTCAGCAGGTGATTCGTTCAACGATTACCAGCATCGAGCAAACCGGGGCGGACACGCGCCTGATGTGCGAACATGGATCTCATGCGCAGTCACTAAGTTTGACGGCTGTTCTTGGCGAACGTTTACTGGCAGAAAATGGCCAAGAGATTGCTTTGAATTTTGACCTTGATAAGCTGCACCTTTTCGATTCCAGCGGTTTGCGCATCAGCAGCCCTTGAGCAACTGCCACAAGCCCCCGATATTTGATTGAGGGCTCGACTCGAATCAGTGACACACGGAAATACGACCCGAGCCCGATTCAAGCTGTTCAGCCTGCGGGCAAATGCCCCGTCTTCACCATGATCGTGCAGCCTTCGCGGCTAAAAGGTTGGTGCATGCTCAAATGCGGGCTACGAATCCATGTGCCTGCGGGATAGCGGCCATGCTCGTCTTCAAACACGCCATCCAATACAAAAATCTCTTCGCCACCAAAGTGCCGATGCGGGTTGAAATAAGTGCCAGGCGCCCAACGAACTAGCGCGGTGTGTTGTGTGCCGAATTCTGACAAGGGCATGACGGACAGCCCCGCCACCATGCCGGGATACCACCCGGCACTGGCCGTAGGAATCACCACACGCTCTGCGTCTTCAGGGTTTAAATGACGCAACTTAACCCAGAGCTTGCAGCCTTGGCTTGATCGCGGGCTGTGTGAGCTGCCCGCTGGGTTTTGATGTAAGTGCCCGCTGGATAGCTGCCGTGCTCGTCTTCAAACACGCCATCCAATACAAAAATTTCTTCACCCAAATCATGATGATGCTCGGGAAAGTTAGAGTCTGCCAGATATTCAACGATGGAGGTAGCGCGAGCAAGCTCTGCGCCGTCTCGCTCGATCATTGGCGTTTGATGCCGCTGGCGGGAGACTCGACCCAACTCAACTTGTTGGTATCGACGACTGCGCGTCGATCAAGGGCGGCATGAAGTTGTGTGGTTTGCATGGGTGTTTCCATTCGCTCAGGGTTGATGAGGCTTGGGCGCATGGCTTTGCGTAGCACCAAAGCCATGCCGCCTAAAATTGTGATGCAGGCGAGGATCAACGGGGCAGTGATGGTTTCGCCTAACAAGAGCCACCCTAGCGCAACCGCAATCAGCGGCACACTGAGCTGCACGCCCGCTGCTTGGCTGGCGCGCAGCGTGGGCAAAACGTGATACCAAATCGCATAGCCAATGCCCGAGGTGAGTGCGCCAGATAAAGCGGCGTAGACGAGGCCAGCAGAATTCATGGAGAGCTTCGGGTAGGCCAGCGCCGCCCAGAGCAAGCCCAACGGCAATGCCCGCCAAAAATTCGTGGCGGTGTTTTCCAATGGACGCGTGCTGCCCCGGCCCAGCAAGGAATACATTCCCCAAGCCACGCCTGCCAACACCATCGATGCAAAACTCAACGCCGATGGCGTGGCAAGTGTCGGCACAGCCAACTGCACCATGCCGGCGAAAGCCAAGCAAAAGCCCAGCCACTGCCATGCACGCAGCTTCTCGCCTTGCCACATCGCTGCGATCACCATGGTCAACTGCACCGAGCCAAACAAGATCAAAGCGCCTGTGGCCGCAGGCATGAGCACATAAGCCCATGAAAAACCTGCGGCATAGGCAAAGAGAGCTACCCCAGGCAGCCAAGATCGCAACGCTGTGGTTTTTTCAGCAGACTGCGATTTGACTCCACGCCATTGAAGAATCAGCGCCAGCATCAGCGCAGCGGTTGCCAGCCGCACAACGGTAAAACTCACCGCATCACTCGCCCCCGTTGACAAGGCAGCTCGGCTGAACAGGGAATTGCCCGCGAAAGCCAGCATGGCCAAACCGATCAAAAATGCGCGATGGAAGAGATTCATCGTGATGAGTGTCGCATGTCTGTGCTGATGTCAAAGTGTTAGTTACGACCCGCCATCACGCCGCCATCCACATCCCACACCGCGCCCGTGACCCAGCCGGCTTGTTCAGAGAGCAAGAAGGCTACCACATGCGCCACATCTTGCGCGGTGCCAATGCGGCCAATCGGATGAAAGCCATTGAAGCCTTGCAAGGCGCTATGCACCTGCTCTTTGGGGATAAAGCCTTCGTAAATCGGCGTTTCCACCACGGCAGGCGATACGGCGTTCACGCGAATGTTGTGTTTGGCCAATTCCATGGCCAAATGCTGAGTCATGGCATGCAAGCCGGCTTTGGCCATGGAGTAAGCGGAAGATGGTGTGGCGGCAATCGATTGCTTGGCCCACATGGAGCCGATATTCACGATATGACCCGCCCTCTTCTTTTCTACCAGGTTGGCAGCGAATCCTTGGGTGATGAAAAAAGTGGCGCGGTTCAAGCCAAGGTATTGGTCGTAATCTGCTTCGGCATGCTCCAAGAAAGGTTTGGGCAAGAACAAACCTGCGGAATTAACGAGCAAAGTTGCATCGGCCAGATCAGTTTTAAAGCGAGCAATGAAGCTGCGCAGCGATTGTGCGTTGTTCAAATCAAGTGATACCGCAATGGCGTCGCCTGACTTGGAAAGCTCGCGCTCGGCTGCTTCGTTTTTCTCGGCATTGCGCCCCGTGACCACAGCGCGGCCACCGCCTTGCAGCACTTGGCGAGCCGTCTCCAGCCCCATGCCACTCGTGCCACCGATGACGACGATACGTTGGTTGTTGAAATGGTTTGACATGTTGATCCTTGAGTTTGAAGCCGAAGATCAAACCGTCAGGCTCACCACAGGGAAATCCACATCGGTTTGCGCGGCGTGATTGACGTAGTTGGTGAGCAAATTGAGCGTGACATTGGCCACGACTTCAATCACCAAACCGCTGTCGATGCCAGCGCTGTTCGCAGCGGCCAGATCAGCGTCGGATAGTTGGCCTTGCTGACGCACCACAGTTTTGCCAAGCTGATCAATGCTTGCTCCAAACTCTGTGCGGCTTGGCCTTGGCGTGCTGCCGTGATCGCCTGCTCAGACAAACCTACGCCTTTGCCGATCAAGGTGTGGGCAGAGAGGCAGTATTGGCAAGCATTGGTTTGCGCAATAACCAAGGCAATCAGTTCGCGCTGAGCGGCCGTCAAACGCCCTTTGGACAGCGCATCAGAAAAAGCCAAATAACCATTGAGCGCAGCGGGCGCGAGCGCAAAGGTGTTGAATAAATTGGGCACCATACCGAGCTTGGCTTTGACGCCAGCTAAGGTGGCTTGGGTGGCGGCATCGCCTTGGCCTGCGGATAAGGGCGTGATACGAGACATGATGTTTTCCTTAGAGAAGAGTGATGCGGGGTGGG
This sequence comes from Allobrachymonas sp., assembly GCA_012036375.1. GTDB lineage: Bacteria > Pseudomonadota > Gammaproteobacteria > Burkholderiales > Burkholderiaceae_C > JANMDU01. Next base: position 4,329 of record JAAUOI010000154.1, read on the forward strand.
ACAGTTGTCGTGAAGACCAATGAATTGTGCGATACGATTGATTGTTTAAAATCTCATAAAATTGATCAAAGGTATCAAAAATGGATAAATTAGACTCTTTGCTCATGCAATCCTCCCCCAGTACGCAAGTGTTTTATGCGGGGAATTTGTGCGAGACCAGTCATGTAGATGCTGCGGCTGGCATGGGGCATCTGCATGTGCTGCATGCTGGCAAGCTCACGATCAAGCGGCCATTGGGAGTTGATGTAGACATCACGCAGCCGAGCTTGATTCTGTTTCCGCGTCCGCAAACCTGTACGCTGATTCCCGAGGCTACGGATGCGCACGGCGCACGCATCGTCTGTGCCCATGTGGACTTTGGCCAAGCGATGAGCGCCACGCTGGCCTTGTCGATTCCGGATGTGTTGGTGATTCCGCTTGATCCATCGAATCACCTCACGCCCATGTTGGCCTTGATGTTTCAAGAAGCAGCCAGCGAGAGCTGCGGCAGAAAAGTCGCGCTCAATCATTTGATGAATTATTTTTGGTGCTTCTACTGCGTCAACTCATGGAAAGTGGCGAGGTCAAAACGGGCATTCTCGCGGCTTTAGGCGATAAGCGGCTGTCCATCGCCGTGACTGCGATGCATGATCGCCCTGACCAAGATTGGACACTAGAGAGCCTTGCAGAAAAAGCCGGCATGTCGCGCGCCCGCTTTGCCAGTCACTTTCGCGCAGTCACTGACACCACGCCCCTAGATTACCTCACCACATGGCGCATCGAGATCACCAAAAATCAGCTGCGCCAAGGCCGCTCACTCAAAGCGATTGCCCCCAAAGTCGGCTACAGCAGCGCAGAAGCTTTGATCCGCAGTTTCATGCGGCATGCGCACATCACACCTAAAGAATGGATGCGCCAACAGGCACTGAACTAGCCTGTTGAGGTCTCGATTGATGCCGAAATAGGCTGGTAGCCGTCAAAAAATGTGCGCAGAATGCTATTAAAAAGTGAGCAATTCAAAGTAATGCAAACCTTGATATGAACAGCGTATGTCGAGTCTCGCGCTGTTGCGGTAATTCATCTGTTCACGTATATTGAGGGGTGCAGAAAAAGCAACTACTGGTGCCGGCACTCTAGTTGGGTCTTACGCATGTTTGCGCCCCGGCGCTCAACTCGGCGAGGAAGTCCACATCGGTCATTTTTTCGAGGTAAAAAATTCCACGACGGCCAAAGGCGCAATAACATATCATCTCGACTCGGCCAGCTAAGAAAACCTTAACTCGCCAGCCGCTTGCTAAGCGCAGCGGCTTCATCCCAGCTTGCAGGATCGCAGCCCGCTCGCTGTACGCATAAAGCAGCGGAGGCAACTGCATGCTGGAGTGCATGTTGCAAAGTATCAGCGGGTAGGCCATGAGCAAGTTGCTTAACATGGAGCTTTTGATGCCGATGCAAATGCGCGAGCAGCGCGGCTGCAAAGCTGTCGCCAGCGCCCACTGTGTCTTTGACTTGTACATCTGATGGTGGGCTTTGAAAAAACGCTGTGCTCGCGGCTCAAAACCCAAGCGCCGCGTTCGCCCAAGGTCAATGCAATGAGCGCTGTTTGCTCACTTGCCAGCAACGAACGCGCTGCGCGGACGGCTGCATCCCTATCCTTCAAACTTGAAGCAGCAAGCAACCCCAAAGCCACCAAATCATCATCGCTCACCTTCACAACATGCGCTACAACCATCGCCTGCAATACGCAAGCTATGTAGGCCACATGATCCGTGACGACTGCAGGCCGCAAGTTCGCATCCACGCTGATCACACAGCCTTGCGACCTTGCATGCGCGATGATTTGCTGCGTTTGCGGCCAACTGCTGGGCGCCAGCATCAGGCAGCCGGTATGCAAAGCGCTCACATCAGGTTGCCAATTCGCTATGATTTCATGAGCACTCCGCGCAGTATCGGCAACGGCATTTCGATGAAAAGCGTACGTTGCTTTGCCCTGCGCATCGAGTTCAATCACGGCAATGGAGGTAGGCTCAGGGCAAGCGCAAGTATCGAGCTTTACGCCCTCTGAGCGCAGCACGCGGTCAAACTGGCGGCCAAAGCTGTCCACCGACAAAGCATTCAAATACACGCTTTGCAAGCCTTGGCGCTGCGCTGCCAAGCAGAAGTTAAATACCGAGCCGCCAAGGCAGGCTTGCGAATCTGTAAGAAGGCTGCCGCGTGAGTAAGGGCTCACAAAAAGATCAACCAAGGCTTCGCCATAACAAGCAATCATGGCGCTATTTGAACCGATACAAAGACATGCAATTCCTAGGGTTTTCCATAAATAAAACAAATTGATTTATTAAATCCAAGCCGTCACAATTGCTTCAGTCCCATTCAGCGTGTCTGGGGGCTTAATGTGTTATTCATCCATTCGATTCACCAACAGGAGACTCTCATGTCGTACAAACTCAAAGCCACTTTGGCACTCACAGGTCTAGCCCTTGTAGGCAGCGCGTTCGCGCAAAAAGATCAAGTCGTCGTCGGCCTGATCACCAAAACCGAAACCAATCCGTTCTTCGTGAAGATGAAGGAAGGTGCGCAAGCTGAAGCTAAGAAAATGGGCGTCAAACTCATGACGGCCGCTGGCAAGCAAGATGGCGACACCGCCAGCCAAATCGCTGCGATTGAAAACATGACCTCCGCTGGCGCGAAAACCATTTTGATCACCTCCAGCGGCGATGCCGTCGTCCCAGCGATTAAGAAAGCAACAAGCCAAAGGCGTTCAAGTGATTGCGCTCGATAGCCCGGTTGACGGCGC
>JAAUOI010000155.1 GCA_012036375.1 Allobrachymonas sp.
AAGATGCCGATGGAAAGCATCCGGGTTTATCCAGCACTTTTCCGACAAACTGGGCTGCAGAGATCTGTAGTCAGCAAGGCACTTTCACCCTGCTGCCGCAAATCGCGCGTGCAGTGAATCTGCCCGTGATTGCCGCTGGCGGCATCACTGATCGTGCGGGCGTTCAGGCCGCGCTGGCCCTAGGTGCATCGGCTGTGCAAATCGGTACAGCCTTCATGCTCTGCCCCGAAGCCACCACCAGCGCAGTGCACCGCGCCGCGCTGGCGCACAGCGCCGCTCATCCCGAATCGCATCACACCGAGCTGACGACGCTGTTCACCGGCCGCCCCGCTCGCGGCATTCGCAACCGTGTGATGCATGAGTTGGGCGCATTCAATGCTACAGCGCCCGCCTTCCCCACCGCCACCGCAGCCATCGCCCCCTTACGGGCTGCCGCAGAAAAAGCTGGCTTTGCCGATTTTTCCCCGCTGTGGAGCGGGCAAAATGCCAGCGGTTGCAAACGTTTACCTGCCGCACAGTTGCTGCGAGAGTTGATACCGTAATGAATCGGTGCCAGTAGCGACTGATACGTTGCCGCGCGTGGTGCGCAGCGCTATTAGGAGCATCGCATGAAAAATCTATTCGCACAACTTCGCATCGCCTGCTTGACGCTGCTGGCCTTATCTGCCAGCGCATTTGCTCAAACCAGTCCCGCCCCAGCTGATGGCTTGATCACACTGACCAGCCCGCGCAGCGCCAGCGAAACCATGGCTCGTTTGGAAGCTACCGTCAAAGAAAAGGGCTTTGCCGTGATCGCGCGTGTGGATCACGCCGCTGGCGCTACCCGCGTGGGCAAAACCCTCCGCCCGACCGAACTGCTGATTTTTGGCAACCCCCAAGGCGGCACGCCGCTGATGGAATGTGCACAAACCTCGGGCATTGATCTACCGCTCAAAGCACTGGTGTGGCAAGACGCAGCAGGCAAAGTCATGCTCAGTTACAACGACCCGAAATTCCTTGCCGAGCGTCACAAAGCTGCTGGCTGCCCTGTGGTGGGTGGCATGACGAATGCGCTTGATGGCTTGATGAAGTCTGTGGTCGCACCCTGAGCATCCGCGCAGCACAATCAACGGGCTCAAGCTTAGGGCGCTGTTGATGCCAGCCGGATGGCTCAGTGCAATTTACTGCAGCGTGCCTTTGAGCGCTGCGGGCAATGGCAGTGGCATCACATCGATGCCTTCATCCAGCAGCTCCAGTGCTTCATCACGGCTGACTTGGCCGCGTATGCCGCGCTCGGGCTCTTCGCCATAATGAATTTTGCGTGCTTCGCTGGCGAACTGCGTGCCCACGTCTTCCGTTTTAGCCAGCACTTCTTTGGCCATGTGCATATACGCGGCTTGGAATTCAGGGTTGCGCATCAGCGCTTGCATGGGATGCTCAGGGCTGTTTAAAGGTACATTTTTTAAGCCTTTTTGACTATTATCCGGCATAGAATCTGCGCGGAGTGCTATGGATTGAGTAGCATCTTCCGTGCTTGCTTCACGGACTGATTTGAGGTTCAGGCGCGGTGCAGACAGCTTTTTGGTGATCTGCGCGCTATCGCAAATCGGGCATTGCACCAAGCCACGCGCGAGCTGACTTTGAAAATCTTCTTCGCTGCCAAACCAGCCTTCAAAGCCATGACTCCGTGCACATTGGAGATCGAGCACTTTCATACGCGATCCCCCGCAGTACGAGGCACGGATTGCCAGCTCAGCTCGCGCTGCCCGCTCAGGTATTGCGAGAGATGAATCGCGCAAGACAGCGTCTTGGCATCCGTCACCGTGCCATCGCCACACCAGCCGAGGAACTGCTGCGCAGGCGCAGTGAAGACTTCTAAAAATTCATCTTCGTCCAGTGCTCGCTCACCCGCAGTGAGGCCACGCACAAAATACGCGTGAATTACTTCAGTGGAATACGCAATCGCAATGTGTAGCGGGCCGGCATAGGCCCATTCGGCAGCGCTGTAACCCGTCTCTTCGCGCAGCTCGCGCAGCCCGCACAACAAAGGCTCTTCACCCGGATCGAGCTTACCCGCAGGGAACTCGATCATGACCTGCCCAATCGGGTAACGGAACTGCCGCTCAAGCACCACATCGCCATTGGGCAGCAGTGCGATTAAGACCACTGCGCCGGGATGCACCACATATTCGCGCGTGGCCTGCCGACCATTGGGCAGGCCAATCGTGTCTTTCTTCACCTGCAAAAGCTGCCTTGAAGCACCGTCTCGCTGTGGATCAATTTTTCCGTCAAATCCATCGCGCTCACGCCGTTTTGCCTTTGAGCAAATAGCGCCACACAAAACCAGGGAAGGCAAAGGTGATGAATGCCGTGGCAGAGATCGCGTAGAACTCCCATTTTTGGGGTGCGATTTGGCCTAAGCGTTGCTCCAAGAGTAACGCGATCCCACCAACCACGAAATACATGGCAATCAGCTCACCCAAACGAATGGCCAAATTTTTGCCATTTTTCAGATTAAAAATACCGAATAAGCGCTGCGTCACAAACGGCCAATTCGCCGCTACCAAACTCAGCAATACCACCGCCCAGACTGATTCAGTTTGACCCATGGATGTAATCGTAGCGAAATATGAGCAGCAACATGCCGTGTAAGGTCAGGCCGCCAAGGTCTTGATGATCGCCTGCAAACACAGTTGCAACAGTCCGCTGGGGAACAAGCCCAGCAAGATCACCAAAGCACCATTGATCGCCAGCACCGTGCGCACTTCCATGCTGGCACTGACCAAGCCCACCGTGATCGGCGCATCAAAATACATCACCTTGACGATGCGCAAATAATAAAACGCGCCAATCAGGCTCATGATCACGGCATACACGGCCAAGGCAATGTACATGGTTTGACCCGTGGCAATCAATGGCTGCAAAACCGAGAGCTTGGCAAAGAAGCCCACCATCGGCGGAATGCCCGCGAGAGAAAACAAGCAAATCGCCATCACAGCGGCATACAGCGGGCTGCGTTGATTCAGACCCGCCAAATCCGCAATCTCTTCGCTCTCAAAACCATCGCGCGAAAGCAGCAAGATCACGCCAAAGGTAGCGAGCGTGGTCAGCACGTACGTAACAGCATAGAACATGGAAGCGCTATAAGCGGCAGCCGCGCCACTCGTATTGCCCGCGTTTCCGGTAAACACCACGCCCGAGAGCAAGCCCAACAGCAAAAAGCCCATCTGCGCAATGGTTGAGAAAGCCAGCATGCGCTTCAAATTGGTTTGCGCAATCGCTGCCAAATTGCCCACGAGCAACGAAGCAATCGAGAGGAACATCAGCATCTGCTGCCAATCTTTCGCAAGCGGAAGCAAACCCTCCACCAGCAAGCGGATGCAAATCGCAAATGCAGCGAGCTTAGGCGCAGAACCGATCATCAAAGTAATCGCCGTGGGCGCACCTTGATAGACATCGGGCACCCACATATGGAAAGGCACGACTCCGAGTTTGAACGCCAAACCCACCACGATGAACACCAAGCCAAACACGAGCACCTGATGCTTGAACGAGCCCGAGCCTACTTGTTTGAACACGGTAGAAATATCGAGTGAGCCCGTTGCTCCGTAAAGCATCGACAAGCCATAGAGCAAAAAGCCGCTGGCCAAGGCGCCAAGAATAAAGTACTTCATCGCAGCTTCGGTGGAGGCTGCATGATCGCGGCGCAAGGCCACGAGTGCGTAGCTGGAAAGCGTGAGCAATTCGAGGCCGACGTAGATCACAAGGAAGTTGTTGCCCGAAATCATGACGCACATGCCCATGAGCGCAAACAGCGAAAGCGTGTACAGCTCCCCGCCACGCAGCATGCCACGGTCTTTCGCATACGGCCGCGCATAGACCAGCATCACGCCCATGGCGATGCAGGCAAAGCATTTGAGCCAATGTCCCATCGGATCACTCACGACCATATTGCCAAAGCCATACGCCGTGTGCTCTTGCATCGCGAGCAGCGCATGCATGACCGCTACCACAGCAAGTGTCAATAAAGTGAGCACGTGAGTTGGCGTGCGGTTGGGGTTTTTCACACCCAAATCAACGAGCAAAATCAAGCAGGCCATCACCAGCAAAATAATCTCGGGATACGCCACCACCAAGGAAGGCACTAACCACGGCGTTACAGCATTCATTTCCATTTTTCGCCTGCCTTCTTATTTGATTTTGGTGACCGAGACATGCTTGATCAGCTCTTGCACCGACGTATCCATCACATCCGTGAAGGGCTTGGGATAGACACCCATCCACAGCGTGGCAGCTGCCAGCAGCGCCATCACCAAAAATTCGCGGGCATTGATGTCGGTCAAGCCGCGCACATCATCATTCGTCACCGGGCCCAAATACACACGCTTGAACATCCAAAGCGTGTAAGCCGCGCCAAAGATCAAGGCAGACGCTGCGGCCAAACCGATCAAGAAGTCATACTGAATCGCGCCGATGATCACCATCCATTCGCCCACGAAACCGGCCGTGCCCAGGCAAACCGCAGTTGGCCATCGCAAAAAACAAAGCAAAGGCCGCAAATTTGGGCATGGTATTCACAACGCCACCGTAGCTCGCGATCTCGCGCGAATGCACGCGGTCATACAACACGCCGATACACAGGAACATCGCAGCTGACACAAAACCATGCGCAATCATCTGCACGATGCCGCCTGCAATGCCCAGCGGATTGAAGATGAAGAAGCCTAGCGTCACAAAGCCATGTGTGCCACCGATGAATAAGCCACGAGTTTTTTTCATGTCTTGCTGAACCATGGCGACTAATCCGACATAGATCACAGCAACCAAGGACAAACCAATCACGAGCGCTGCCCACTCTTGCGAGGCATCCGGCAAGATCGGCATGGAAAAACGCAAGAAACCATAAGCGCCGAGCTTGAGCATGATCGCAGCCAGCACAGCCGAGCACCCGTGGGCGCTTCAACGTGCACATCAGGCAACCAAGTGTGCACCGGGAACATCGGCACCTTCACCGCAAACGCCGCGAAGAAAGCGAAGAACAACAAGGTTTGCGCAGTCGCACCCAAAGGCAATTTGTGCCAAGCCAAAATATCAAAACTGCCGCCAGAAGCGGTGTAGAGATAAATCAGCGCCACCAGCATCAAGAGCGAGCCAAGCAAGGTATAGAGGAAAAACTTGAAGGCCGCGTAAATTTTGTTCGGCCCGCCCCAAATGCCGATGATGATGTACATCGGAATCAGTGTGGCTTCAAAGAAGACGTAAAACAACACCGCATCCAAGGCTGAAAACACGCCAATCATCAAGCCCGAGAGAATGAGGAACGCGCCCATGTATTGGTTGACGCGCTCGGTGATGACTTCCCAACTCGCGATCACCACCACCAGCGTGATGAACGAAGTTAGTAACACGAACCAGAGTGAGATGCCGTCAAGCCCCAGCGAATAGTTCACGTTGAAGCGCGTGATCCACGGCATTTTTTCAACGAACTGCATCGCTGCTGTGCCAAGCTCAAACTTGGTGTAAAGCGGGATCGTGATGAGAAAGCTCGCCAATGCGCCGATCAAAGCCACCCAACGCACCGTGCGTACCTGATCATCGCGACCCAAAGCGAGCAACACCACGCCAAAAGCAATCGGCAGCCAAATCGCTGCGCTAACCAGACCTAAGCCTAAAGAATTTCCCATGTTGTTGATTCCTTGTTATTCTTATTTGTTAAACCAAACAAAGTAGCTCAGCATAAGGAACACACCCAAGAGCATCACCAAAGCGTAGTGGTAGATGTAGCCCGTTTGCGCCCGACGCACCAGAGCGGAAATCGCGCCGACCAGTTTCCAAGAACCATTGACAAAGCCGCCCTCAATCACGCCTTGATCGCCACCTTTCCAAAACGCCGTGCCCAAAGCGCGTGCGCCGCGAGCGAGCACATTCTCGTTAAACCAATCCATGTAGTACTTGTTTTCAAGCAAGTTGTAGATCGGCATCACGCGCGCTTTGATCGCAGCGGGCAAAGCGGGGTTGATCATGTACATGTAGTAAGACAGTGCTACGCCAGCCACTGCAAGCCAGAAAGGCAAGGTCACAAATGCGTGCGCTGCATACTGTACCGAGCCGTGGAAATGTTCCGCGAGTTTGGCCATCGCCAAGTGCTTGGAGCCATCCACTGCAATCGCATCACTGAAAAAGTCGCCATAAAGCATGGGGCCAATCGTCATAAAACCAATCACGACAGATGGAATAGCCAGCAAGAGCAAAGGCACGGTAACGACCCAAGGGCTTTCGTGCGGCTTGTCATCGTGATGATCATCGTGACCCTGGTGGTCGTCATGCCCATGATGGCCGTGGGCATCGGGATTTTGATCAAAGCGCTCTTTGCCGTGGAAGACCAAGAAGTACATACGGAAAGAATAAAAGGCTGTGACGAACACGCCCGCCAGCACTGCGTAATACGCGAAGCCCGCCGCAGGCAAGTTGCTGAAATGCGCCGCCTCAATGATGTTTTCTTTGGAGTAAAAGCCCGAGAACAAGGGCGTGCCAATCAGCGCTAGCGAGCCGAGCAAAGATGTGATCCATGTGATCGGCATGTATTTGCGCAGGCCGCCCATGTAGCGGATGTCTTGGTTATGGTGGCAGCCCATGATGACCGAGCCAGCGCCGAGGAACAGCAGCGCTTTGAAGAAAGCGTGCGTCATCAAGTGGAACACCGCGACAGAGTAGGCTGATGCGCCCAACGCCACCGTCATGTAGCCCAGCTGCGAGAGCGTGGAATACGCCACCACGCGCTTGATGTCGTTTTGGATGATGCCCAGAAAACCCATGAACAGCGCGGTGATGGCGCCGATCACGAGGATGAAATTCAGCGCCGTGTCCGACAGCTCAAACAGCGGCGACATGCGCGAGACCATGAAGATACCGGCCGTGACCATGGTGGCGGCGTGGATCAGCGCAGAGATAGGGGTCGGGCCTTCCATCGAATCGGGCAACCAGACATGCAGCGGAAACTGCGCGCTCTTGCCCATGGCGCCAATGAACAGGCAAATGCAGATCACCGTGACCAGCATCCATTCAGCCCCGCCGAAGGGGTTGGCAAAACCGATGGCGCC
>JAAUOI010000156.1 GCA_012036375.1 Allobrachymonas sp.
CTTGCGATAAAGAAATAAAAGCGCGCTGCGTGCCAAAGCGCCCCGCTTGCCCAATCCAGCGGCTTGGTGCTCTACCTCGTGTCGCAGTTTTAGGATGGCGCTGAACACATCCCTACCTTTGGCTGCCGTTTCAGCCACACCTGTGAGAAAAAAGCGAACCCAATGAAGCATGTCATGCGACAAGCGCACCCGCATCAGCGCATCGTAATAGCTGGCTCTGTTTCGCTCAAAAAAGTCCGAAAGATACAGTGATGGCTTGGCCAGTAGTCCGTGGCTCACAAAGTACAGAGGAATCATCAAGCGGCCAATGCGTCCATTGCCGTCTAAAAAGGGGTGAATCGTCTCAAACTGGTAATGCGCAATCGCGATGCGTACCAAATGCGGCACCTTGATGGCATCGTTGTGCCAAAACTTCTCTAAATCCCCCATCAAATCGGGTACCTCATTTTGATGCGGCGGAATAAACACTGCGTCGGCCAAGCTAGAGCCGCCAATCCAGTTCTGGCTGCTGCGAAACTCACCCGGCAGCTTATGCTCCCCGCGCACGCCGTGCATCAACACTGAATGCGCATTTTTGAGCAACCGATTCGATAAAGGCAGGCTCTCGAGTTCTTTGATCGCCGCATTCACTGCGTCAATGTAGTTGCGCACCTCACGCCAATCATCGCGCTGCTCGGGCTTGATTTGATCTTCGCTGAGCAGCGCTTCATTCATCCCCGTTTGCGTGCCTTCAATGCGGCTGGAAGTTTGCGCCTCTTTGGTCACGTGCATTTCAATGAACAAATCAATGTCCGGCACGATCAAGGAAAAGGCATTGAGCTCACCCAGAGCGCGGTTGGCCTGCTCCAGTAAAGTATGGATTTGCGGATCTTCCCAGGTCCAGCCTTGATTCACTGGAACGGGGGAAAAGCTTTTGTATTGATGCTGTTGCCGCCAGACACCCGACTTGAACTGCTCCAATTTCATGCCGTACACCTTTGGTCAATATCAAGCCAAGTTTTAAGTAGAGTGTTTTTCATTGGGCGGTCACCGCGATGCCTTTCGCATCTCATTCGTGATCTTCATCGTTTCAACGCTCACGGTGGTCACGCGCATCAGCAAGTCAATTACCTTTTCTTTGTAATCGGCAAAGCGGTAGGTATCAAACTTCTCGCGAATGGTCGGATCTTTGGGCTTTTTCTCTTTGTATTGATCGAGCACCCAATCGATGGCACAGCGGTTGCCCAGCTTGTAGCTCCAAGCCTCGCTCGGTATGCCGCGCAGCGTCGTTTCGGTATCCAGCGTGATACTGCCGGTGGCTTGATCGGAGCGCAGCAAGGCTTTGGGCGACAGGCCAGCCGCGCGGGCTTTGGCGTCTGGCGTATCTGTGCGCGTGAGCGCGAAGGCCTCAACCTGCTCATAGCCAATGTGCAGCGCCATCAGAGCCTCGCCCCAAGATGCCCATTGCCAAAAATCTTTGTAAAAAGGGATGCGAGGAAACTCACGTTTGAGATTCTGCGCATATTTCTCGCGGTAAACCGGGTCATGCAAAACGGCGTAGCAATAGTGGAAGATGGCTTCTTTGTTGATTTTGCGAGCGGCTTTGCCTTTGCCGATTTCGGCGGCCGTAAGTGGGCAGTGAATAATTTGAGTGCCCAGTCGGTAATGTTGTCGCTAATTTGATGTTCACCGTCTGTGCAGTGCAGCGGCAGTCCATAAGTGTCACCCGTGAAATGCAAATCAAAGGGCGATTTTCCAGCCAGCGTGCGAAAATCTTTGGAAAATGAAAAACAAATCGTCTGATCTGCAACGAATTGACGCATGGCACCAGGTTCGTCTACCAGCACATCCGATGCGTAGATCAAACGCTGTACATAGGGCCTGTACATGTAGGGGAAAATTTTGTGCTCTTCAAGAGTATCCGTTTTGTGTTGTGCAGCACGGCGCTTGAGATTCCTAGACCATTTCACTACTCCATCGTGCATGCTAGGGTTGTTCACATGTAAGTTGTAGATACTTAAAAAATATCGTACCTTCTTAATTAAATGTGAACGCTCATGACTAACTACCCATTCGTCGCGGTTGGTCGAAACGCCCAAAGAAAACAGCTTGAAAATAGCACTTTTCTTTTGGCCTTTTGATTTAGCTGCCTTTGTAGCTTTGTTGGCTAGTGGCATCAAGCTTTCGAAATCGTTGTTGGTTAAATTCAGCCAATTCGCATTCTTGTCTGGCGAGATTTCCTCAAACTGCATGCGCGCCATCGACTGCCCTGAAATAAACGTCAACTTCTCTTCCGCAGTCTCCATCTCTGGCCTGCGCACGTAATACACGCGGGCGGCGCTTTTCGTTTTCTCACTTTGCTGGCGCTTGACCATAAAACTGATCGCCACGCCGGTTTGAATGCCAAAGACGTTGTGTTTCGTGCCGCTGAGTTTGGGGTTAGCTCGCACGTCGCCACCTAAATCCACCACATAAATATCGCTGAATTCCTCTGCGACTGTTTTGCGAAAACCATCAAATGTGCGGCTTTCGATGAAACTGCGGTTAGTAATGAAGGCGAGCACGCCGTTTTCATTCAAGCGATCACTGGCCCAGCGGAAAAAGCGGGCATACATGTCGTAAAGCTTGGTTTTCTGCGCCGTGCTCTCGGCGATGTAGGTTTGCTTGATGCGTTTGTCAATCTCGGGGTATTCGCGGTTTTTGTTGTTGTCGTTTTCGTTGGCTTGATTCGCGTTGTAAGGCGGGTTGCCAATCACCACGCTGATTTTTCGGCTGTTTTGCCGCTTGATGCGAGCGACGTTTTCTTCGCTCACACTGCCAAAGAGTTCCCCGGTACTGCCTTTGGCGGCCGTATGCAGGCCCACGTTATCCAACGTGTCGACGAAGCAGAGGCTGGGGAAGTCTTCATATTCGCCAGTGATGGCAGCGTAGGTGGCTTCAATGTTGAGGTTGGCGACGTAATACGGCAGGATGGCCACTTCGTTGGCATGCAGCTCATGCTTGTATTTGTGCTGCAATTTTTTCGGTTGGCCGCGAAAGTGCTCCAGCAATTCGCAAATGAAGGTGCCCGTGCCGGTAGCCGGGTCAAGAATCTCAACGTCTTTATCAATCAGGTTTTTGCCAAAGTGTTTTTCGCAAAGCCAATCCGCGCCATCAATCATGAAACGCACGATTTCATTGGGTGTGTAAACCACGCCTAGGCGGTCTGCCGTTTTGGTGTTGTAAACCTTGTAGAAATTCTCGTAAATCACCTTCAAAAGGTTTGCTTCTCGCCATGGCTGCTGATTTGCGCGGCCGCTGCGCGAATGGCGGCGTAGTAAGACTCCAAGCCTTTGAGCGTTTGCTTCTTGAGGGAGCCAGTAAAAACTCACCCTCCAGCGCATACAGCTCTTTGGCCACGTTGTTGTTGCTATGAAACTGGCTATCGTCAAACACCTTGGCGAAAATTTCCTCCGTCAAGATATGTTGAATCAGCATTTCTCGCACATCAGCTTCAGTCAGGCTCGGATTGATGGCCTCTTGCGCATGCAGCAGAAATTTGGCTGACGCAGCACGAAACGCGGCATTGCTCTTCTCTTGTTTGCCAATCATTTGCCGCAAAGCATCGAGCACGGCGGGCAAATCGCTCTTGAACTGCTCTACTGCGGTGCGGAAATTGGCTATCTCTGGGCGCTCGAAGCTGAAAAACAGCTTGAGCAGCTTTTCTAGTTTGCAGTGTCTAAAACGCCGCAGCGCAATACCTCTTGGCGATGCTGCCAAAGCACGGCTTGCGCATCGTCGCTAAAGATGATGTTGTCTTGCGGATAGCCTTTTTTGAATTTTTTGCTGACTTCTTCATCCAGATCGTCATTCGCATCTTTGGCTTCCCAGTAACCCAGCGGCATGCGCAGCTCATGCAGCAAAGCGCCATCGACGGCGATATTGGCTTTGGTGGCGGTTTTGAGGGGATATTCGGCCAAAAAGACCAAATCTTGCTGTTTGCCCCAAGCTTTAAGCAAATCTTTGAATGCCTCGCGAACAATGGTTTCCCGCTGGCTACCGCTGACTTTTTTGATCAGGTCAAGCTGTTTGAGGTATGCGTTAATCAGGAGTTGGCTCATCTCAGGCCGCTTTCAATATAGGTTCCATCTTCACCGCTTCATTGTCAGGCACAAGCTCGCCGTCTTTCATTTGTAATGTGTGCATGTTTTGAGTTTCCTTTCACATGCTGAACGGATTCACCAAGCTGATAGGCATCTTCTCAAATGCTTCACATTCCGCGTCGCCACGTGCAAACGATGCACCTGCGCTGTCGCCGCGATCAGCACATCTGCGCCGTCATGCCCGAGCTGGGCTGACCACTCGCCCCAGAGCCTTGCAATCGGGGGCGTTATGGGCAGGATGCGGTCGGCGTAGAGGCGCTGAAGGGTATCTAGCCATTGGGCGAGCGTTTGGGCGAATTCGGGGTCGGTCTTCTTGGCTTTTTCGATACCTCGGGCAATCTCGCCTAGGCTGATGACGCTTAGAAAGAGCTGCTCTTCGCGTTGCGCTTTGAGCCATGCCATGAGCTTGGGCGATGGGCGGCTCTTGCGGATTTCCGAGAGCACGACGGTATCCAGCAAGATCATGAGAAATCAATATCGCGCAGAGCGATTTTGGCGCGGGCCGGCTCGGCTTGCTTAGCTTTGGCACGCTTGGCTGGAGTGGGTTTGGGGATCGCAAGCAGATGCGCCACGAAGCCCGGCGCCTGCGCGGCTGCGCTGCGCTGCAAAGCGATGTAATCAGACTCAGCGAGCACGACCACGGCGGGCTTGCCATGGCGCGTGACGTGTTGCGCACGCCCGTGCAAGGCAGATTCCACCAAATGGCTGAACTGCGCTTTGGCGTCTTGCAGACTCCAGAGTTGATTTTCCATTTTTTGTGATCTTAAAAATAGTCAGAATAACTAGTCAGATTTTAGCAAGCTTACGCCAAAAGGCAAGTTGCTCTATAGACTGCGCCGCAGAATCGCTCTACCATTGCAAAATGGCTTGTAAGGAGAGATGGCAATGATCCGCCTTTTAATCGCAATATCTAGCCCCTCCGGTTTGCTTGCTTTGCAGCAGCGTGCAAATGCCCGAGCCCGCTGTTCAGCGCTATCGCTGCGAAGCGGGCGTGGAGTTTTCTGCGCGGTTCTCGGGTGAGTCGGTGGCGCTGGATACGACGCGGGGGTATGAGCTGCTGTTTCGGGATGCGAAGCCACAAACGACAAATCCACCTGATACGCCCAAGCCCAATGAATACCGCAATGGCCGCATGAGTGCGGAATTTAATTTAGGGGCAAATGGGCGCGAAGCATTGTTGCGCTATCCGCTACTGCCCTTGGTCTTGCGTTGCGTGAAAGATCAATAGAAATTATTCTTATTGCTTGAATTTTTAATTTTAAGCAAAAAGATTGCTTGAAGTATTTGAATTCAAGCATGAAAAGAAAACACAGCGCTTTTAATCGCGCCTACACTGTGTGACACTGGAGACAATGTCACTATGAACGCCCCCCTGCCTGAGCACATCCGCAAAGCGCTAGAGACCGTCACGCTCGACGATAAATATTCTCTTGACTACGGCCGCGCTTTCATGAGCGGCGTGCAGGCGCTGGTCAAACTCCCCATGCTGCAGCGTTTGCGTGATCAGCAGATCGGTAAAAATACCGCTGGCTTCATCAGCGGCTATCGCGGCTCGCCGCTTGGTGGCTATGACCAAGCTTTGTGGAAAGCCAAAAAGTATTTGGCTGAGAAGCATGTCGTCTTCCAGCCTGGCGTGAATGAAGAGCTGGCAGCGACTGCGATTTGGGGCACGCAGCAATTGGGCTTTGCGCCGCCTGCTAGCCAAAAATACGATGGTGTGTTTGGCATCTGGTATGGCAAAGGCCCGGGCGTGGACCGTTGCTCGGATGTGTTTAAGCATGCGAATATGGCCGGCACCACGCCCTTGGGCGGCGTGATTGCGGTGGCGGGCGATGACCATGTGGCTAAGAGCTCGACGGCGGCGCATCAGAGCGACCATATCTTCAAGGCTTGCGGCCTGCCGGTATTTTTCCCCACCGATGTGCAAGACATTCTGGATCTCGGCCTGCATGCGTTTGCGATGAGCCGCTATGCGGGCGTGTGGACGGGGATGAAGACGATTCAAGAAATTGTTGAGTCCAGCATGAGCACGCAGATTGATCCAGATCGCGTCAACATCGTGATCCCGACTGATTTTGAAATGCCACAAGGCGGCGTGCATATTCGCTGGCCAGATGCGCCGCTGGATCAAGAGCAGCGTTTGTTTGATTTCAAATGGTATGCGGCGCTCGCGTATGTTCGCGCGAATCGGCTGAATCGCAATGTGATTGAAGGCAAAAATGATCGCTTGGGGCTGATTGCCAGTGGCAAGGCATATAACGATTTGCGCCAAGCACTGGTTGATTTGGGGCTGGATACTGAAACCTGCCAGCGCCTCGGTATTCGCGTGCATAAAGTTGCCGTGGTGTGGCCGCTGGAGGCGCAGATCACGCGAGAGTTTGCCACCGGGCTCAAAGAGATTTTAGTGATTGAAGAGAAGCGGCAAGTGATTGAATATCAGCTCAAGGAAGAGCTGTACAACTGGCGCAGCGATGTGCGGCCTACCGTGCTCGGGAAATTCGATGACACCGGCGAAGGTGGCGAGTGGAGCATGCCTAATCCCACGGCGAATACGTTGTTGCGAGCCAACTCAGATTTGTCTCCCGCACTCATTGCAAAAGCCGTCGCAGCGCGTGTGAAAAAGCTCGGCGTTGACAGCGACACACTTGCCCGCATGGAAGCGCGCTTGAGCCTGATCGAAGCCAAAGAGCGCTCGCTGCAAGTGATTGATTTGAAAGCCGACCGCACGCCTTGGTTCTGCTCCGGCTGCCCGCACAACACCTCCACCAAAGTGCCCGAAGGCTCACGCGCCATGGCCGGCATTGGCTGCCACTACATGGCGCTCTGGATGGATCGCGCCACCACCGGTTTCACGCAAATGGGCGGTGAAGGCGTGCCTTGGGTCGGTCAGCAGCCTTTCGTCAACGATGCGCATATCTTCGCCAACTTG
>JAAUOI010000157.1 GCA_012036375.1 Allobrachymonas sp.
GTCACGGG
Organism: Allobrachymonas sp.; assembly: GCA_012036375.1. Taxonomy (GTDB): domain Bacteria; phylum Pseudomonadota; class Gammaproteobacteria; order Burkholderiales; family Burkholderiaceae_C; genus JANMDU01. The sequence continues at coordinate 9 of JAAUOI010000157.1, forward strand.
CGGCGCTGAGCGAAACGGCAGTCAGTCCACTCTGGAGCAGCCTGATCCGGCTGTCGGCGGGTGCGCTGCTGCTGCTGCCTTATCTGCTGATGCGCGGCTGGGGTGAGCCAGTCAATCAGCAAACCAATCAGCAAACCAATCAGCAAATCAATCAGATGTGTCAGCCATTGCGCTCAGGCCGATTTTGGCTCAGGCTGGTCGTAGCGGCAGTTTTGGGGACTTATCTGGGCATCTGGCTTCAGCAGACAGCCTTGAAATTTACGGTAGCTGGCATTGCCCAAGCGCTGATTGCCACGAGTCCGCTGTTTATTTTGCCGATTGCCATAGGCATGGGCGAACGGGTCTCGCTGCGGGCAATGCTAGGGGCATTGGTGGCGCTGGTGGGCGTTGGGCTGCTGTTTGGCGCAGGCTTAAGCGGGTTTGGAGTTGGGGGGATGAGGTCGGCGAGGGCGACGTAGATGAAGCTGGCGGAGGCGATGACGAGCATGAAGGGCAGGATGTCTTGCAGTCGGGCGACGAGCAAATAGCCGGTAATGCCGCCCAAGACGGTGACTGCGCCTGCAGAGCACAGTTTGAGGAGTGCGGGGGAAAAGCCGCGCTCGGTGCGCTTTAAAACAACCATATCGCCCATGTGATGAGGAATTTCATGGGCGAGCACAGCCAGCGAGGCAATCACGCCGAGGCGGAAATCGGCCAAGAAAGCCGATGCGATCAAAATTCCGTCGCCAAAGCAATGCACGCTGTCGCCCACCAACACGCTCCAGCCGCCAGCTTGGTGCGTATGGGAATCTTGTTTGTGGCTAGTGCCGTGAGCAGGATGGTGATGATGCGCGTGATGGCTTTGTGCCTCGTCGTTATGAGCAGTTTCGTGAGGAGCATGATCGTGCGCATCCGAAGCAGCACCGTGATGGTGTTCGTGCCCGTGGTGATACAGCTCGGCTTTGTCGAGTAAAAAGAAAAACACCAAGGCTGCGAGCAATACGGCAAACAAGTCTTTCGCATCGGCTGAGCTGTTGATCGCTTCGGGCATCAAATGCATGAATGCCGTGGCCAACAATGCACCAGCGGCTAGGCTGAGCAGATGCTGCGTGTAGCGCGCGAGCACGCCAAATGTGAGCCAGGCTGCAAATCAAAACGCTGCCAATGCCAGCGGCGAGTGTGCCCATCACGATAGCCAATAAATTCATCACGATATTCCTATTAACACCCCAAGAATGCTATCAATACAATAGCATTCGACGCATATTTTATGCCGACTAGAGGCCGATTTGTCTTTAAAAATCAAGCCGCGTCGTCAACTCGCGCACCATGGAAAAACCGCCGCTTTCACGCGGATGACGGTCATATTTGCGACTTTCATCAATAGCTTACACGAGCTGTCAAGCCCCTTGTACGGCTTTTGCAAAGCAGGCCAAGGCACTTTGCATCGTGCCGAAAAAGCCTCGTCGCTAGGGAAAACCATAAAGGTTTGAATGCCTTTGAAGTCGTTTATGTCATATTCTTGTCACACTTTATTTAGCGAAAGATCACCTCATGAACACGACAACGGCTTCTTTTTTCGTCAGCTCGGTATGGGCGTGGCACTGGCTCTGGCTCTTGCTAGTTTGAGCCTGGTTCAAGCGCAAAGCTCGGGCACTGGCTCTACTTTGGTGCGCGATTTGATGGCGAGTTGGACGGCGCAACATGGCCAAACCGTTGGCGGAGCAAAGTATGAGCCTAGCGGATCGTCTGCGGGCATTGCCGTCGCTCGCGACGGAACGGCGGATTTCGGTATCACGGATGTGCCGCTCACCGCGGCGGCCTTGCAGCAGGGCAATTTGCGCCAGATCCCATTGGCTGGCGCAGCAGTGGCAGTGATCGTGAATTTGCCCGAGCTGGGCGGCAAGCCGATCAAACTCACCGGCGATATATTGGCCAGCATTTACTTGGGCGAAATCACGCAATGGAATCACTCGCAAATCACGGCCGCCAACCCCGGCCTGCCCTTGCCAGCACGCGCGATCACGCCTGTGTGGCGAAGCGATGGCTCGGGGCAATCGTATGTGTTTTCGAGCTATTTGGCGCGTAGCAATTCCAAATGGCGGCGCACCCCCGGCACAAGCAATAGCCTCAGCCAATTGGCTGGGCGCGGCGTGCGAGGTGGCGCAGCAGTGATTGAGGCCGTCAAGGCCACGCCGGGTGCGATTGGTTATGACAGCTTGGGGGCAGCCCAAAAAGCTCAATTGGCCGTAGCCGAACTGCGCAATGCGAGCGATAAGTTCATCGCGCCCAGTGCTGCGTCGATCAACGAAGCGCTCTCGCAAGCGCGCTGGGCCGCTGACAGCCTGAGCGCTGATTTGGATGGCAGCCCAGGCGTCAACAGCTACCCGATGACTGCCGTGCCCTATGCGCTGATCTCGGGTAATCGCAAAGGTGGTGTCAATCCCGTGGCATTTTTCAAAGCTGCTGTCTCTGGCGGCGATGCGCAAGTGACGCAAAATGGCTTTGTGCCTTTGCCAGCTAGTGCGAAAAATTTGGTGCTGCAAGTGCGCTGAACGCGGGTTCAAACGGCATGTCAAGCCACACCGTCATTTGAAAACGGCATGTCAAGCCACGCCGTTGGCCTTGAACCATTCCAAACAGCGTTTCCAGCCGTCTTGCGCAGGGGCTGCGCGGAAGCTGGGGCGGTAGTCGGCATGGAAGGCATGCGGTGCTTCGGGGTAAACCACAAATTCGCTTTTCTTGGCCGCTGCGCTACCTCCCGCCAAAGCGGTTTTCATGCGCTCCACCGTGTCTAGCGGAATGCCGGTATCTGCCGCGCCATACAGGCCGAGCACAGGGCCATTGATCGTGTTCACCAAATCGACCGGGTTTTTCGGCTGCAAATCATTGGGCTGCCCGACCAAGCGGCCATACCAAGCCACGCCGGCTTTCACGCTCTTGCTGTGCGCGGCATAGAGCCAAGTGATGCGCCCGCCCCAGCAAAAGCCCGTGACGGCCACTTTGCTGGTATCGCCGCCGTTTTTACCTGCCCAAGCCACCACGCCATCCAAATCCGTCATCACCTGCGCATCTGGCACTTTGCTGACCACTTCGCGGATCAAATCAGCGATCACGTTGTATTGCGTCGGATCACCTTGGCGGGCAAACAGCTCGGGCGCAATCGCCATGTAGCCCGCCTTGGCAAAGCGCCGCGCGGTGTCGGCAATGTATTCATGCACGCCAAACACTTCTGAGACGACCAGCACCACCGGCAGATTGGTTTTGCCCGCTGGCCGAGCGACGTAAATGGGTACTTTGAAGCCTGCCACATCCACCAACACCTCGCCCACTGTCAAGCCTTCAGAAGACGTTTTGATCGCTGTTTGCGCCACTGCGCCCGCCGTGGCCGCATAGCCCACACCAAAAGCCGAGGTTTTAAGCACCGCGCGGCGGCTCGGGAATTGGCCCGATACGCTGTTTAAAAGGCTGGCGGCATCGGCTAGTTTGTCGTCTGCGGGATGGTGTGTAGTGTGCATAGGGTGTCTCCGTGAATAATCCATCATATTCTTATCCAATGACACCCTAGCCCAGAGGACAAACCCCATGCCCACACTCAAAGTTGAAATGATGGAAGGCCGCACACCTGAACAGAAAACGGCGCTCGTCAAAGCGCTCACGCAAGCCGTGGTGGATACGCTAGGCTCCAAGCCAGAAAGCGTGGATATTTTGATCTACGACATTCCGCGCCAAAACTGGGCGACGGGCGGCATCCAGTGGTCAGAACGAACCTCCTAAAAAACTCACCATGACACGCGGACAAAAAACTGGGCGCGGCCCCAACGGCTATTACGTCAAGGGCGAATTCGTTGCCGATGGCAGCGAGCTCGATTTGGAGCTCAAAGCCGAATTCGACGGCAGCCGAGCCAAGCTCAAAGCGACTAGCGATGCCCTGCAAAAGCTTGGCGTGGCCTTGCTCGATTTGCCCGAGAGCCGCTGGGAAAAGCTCGATCTGCCTGAGAAGCTTTTGATGCGCTCAAAGAAGCCAAGCGCATCAGCAACTTTGAAGGCAAGCGCCGCCAGATGCAATACATCGGCAAACTCATGCGCAAGGTCGATCCCGCACCGATTGAAGCCGCAGTCATCGCCGCCAAAAAAGGCAGCGCGACCGAGACGCTTTCTTTGCACCGCGCTGAAAAATGGCGAGATGATTTGATCGCCGACGAGGGCACGCTAGAGCGCTGGATGGCCGAATACCCGCAAACCGATGCCCAGCACCTGCGCTCCCTCATCCGCCAAGCCCGCAAGTCCATCGTGCCCGATGCAGGCGCAGGAGAAGCGCAGCGGCAAAGCAAGGTGTATCGGGAGATATTTCAGCTCGTCAAAGTGGCGCTGCAAGCACCTGAAGAAGACGCCTCTGATATTGAATCCACAGAAGAAGAATAAATGTGATGAATTTCGACCCCGTCAACATCGGCATCGTCTCCATCAGCGATCGCGCATCGACTGGTGTGTATGAAGACAAGGGTTTGCCTGCGCTCAAAGAATGGCTCACCAAGGCTTTGAAGAACACGATCACGTTTGAAGCGCGTCTCATTCCCGATGAAAAGGCAGTCATCAGCGCGACCCTGATTGAGCTGGTCGATGCCGGCTGCTCGCTCGTGCTCACCACAGGCGGCACAGGCCCTGCGCTGCGCGATGTCACGCCGGAGGCGACCTTTGCCGTGGCGCACAAAGAGATGCCCGGCTTTGGCGAGCAGATGCGTCAAATCAGCCTGCGCTTCGTGCCGACGGCGATTTTGTCGCGTCAATGCGCCGTGGTTCGTGACAGAAGTCTCATTATCAATTTGCCCGGTCAACCCAAATCGATTGCTGAAACGTTAGAAGGTCTCAAAGCTGGGGACAATCCTGTTCACGGCATTTTTGCTGCCGTTCCGTATTGCATTGATTTGATTGGCGGGCCTTATTTGGAAACAAATGAGGAAGTCTGTAAAGCCTTCCGTCCCAAATCAGCCCTGCGGCCAACGCCCGCTGTCTCCGCATAATCAAATACATTCACTGGGCGTTTGCTTCGAGAGGTCTCATTTTTATGAAAAATAATGCTCTAGCCGGCACAAAATATGCGCCGAATGCTACTTATTTAATAGCATTTGGCAGCTTGATGACGAGCATTCTGGCTTTGCCCATGTCTGCCCAAGCGGCCATCGCGCAGCACAAAGAGCCCTATATCAGCTACACCGTGCAACCTGGCGACAAGCTGCTAGTTGTCTCGCGCACTTTGCTAGCTGATCCCAAGCAGTGGAATCAGCTGGCCAAACTCAATGGGCTGAAAGACCCGAATGTGATTCGCCCCGGGCAAGTGCTGGATGTGCCGCGCAGCATGATCAATTTTGCCAATCAGCCCAAGCTCGCTTCTGGTGGCGTACTGCAAAGCGCCAATGGGCAGATTACGGTCAACGGATCTCCTGCGCAAGCGGGGCAAGCGATTCCTGAAGGCGCGCAAGTGCAAGCTGCAGCGAGCAGCTCGGCAGTTGTGAAGCTTTCTGATGGATCGACCGTGCAACTCATGCCGCGCAGCTTGGCGCAAGTGGTCAGCTCGCATGGCTATGCGATGAAAGACCCGAGCAGCAGCATTTCCACCACATGGTTTTCTGGCGCGATTCGCTTGCTAGAGGGCGTGATTGATGTGGCGGCCAACAAGCTCGCGCAGCGCAAAGAGCCGATGGGTGTCACCACGCCTACCGCCAACATTGGTGTTCGCGGCACGCAGTTCCGCGTCGCCTACGAAGATCCCGCCGAGCGCACCTCACGCACCGAGGTGCTTGAAGGCAAAGTGCGAACCGATACGGCATCTGCTGGCGCTGATGTCGCAGGTGGTTTCGGCGTGGCCGTCAAGCCCAATGAGCGCGAGATCAAAGTGGTCGCGCTCTTGCCCGCGTTGCCCACCAGCGCTCTGCCCGAGCGCGTGCAGCGTGCGCGTGAAGGCAATGTAGCCGCTTGGACGGTGAGCCCGCTCGCTGGCGCAGCCGCCTACCGAGCCGAGCTGGCGCAAGATGCCGCATTCACACAAATCGTGCTCGACATCAAATCCCCCAGCCCCGCCATCAACCTCACTGCCGCCCCCAACGGCAATTACTTCGCCCGCGTGCGCGGCATTGATGCCAATGGCATCGAAGGCTTCAACGCGGCTCGCCCGATTCAAATCGCCGATGCCCCAGTCAGTCTGATTTGGATTCGCGAAATCAACATCGCTGCCACGGCGGACTTTCTTCCCAATGGACTCTTGCTTCGCGTGAACACCTCCAGCAGCGATGCGCCACGCAACCTGCAAGTGCAAATTGCGCAAGACCCTGGCTTCACTCAGGGCGTGCAGAGCTTGGCTCTTGCAGCAGACTCCACCGTCATCATCCCTGGTCTAAACGCAGGCGAACGCCGCTTCCTGCGTTTTGCTGGCACCAATTCACTTGGCATTGCAGGCACGAGCCCTGTTCTGTTGCTGGAACTGCCGGCGAACTGGGGCAGCACCGTGTTTGGCATGACGAGTGCGCTGCAGCCGCTGCGTTAATTATTTCGTTGCACGCGAGCACGCTATGACCCTACTGGCTCGTAGCGCAGCAGCTCACCCGAGCGCATCACATAACCGCTGGCCAGCTTGATGCGAATCTGATGCCCGCGCGTTGTGCAGGCTTCGATTTGTTCAAGCAGCTCATTCATCTGAGCGGCCGATCCAATCGCGCCATGCGCAGATTTGAGCCAATGCCGCAAATAATTCGCTTGCGCCTCGCGGCTCACAATTTGTAGTGCTTTGATCTTCGGCGGCAATCCGATGATTGCTTCCAAATCAATAGCACGCTGCGCAAGTAATACGCCGGCCTGCGCCATATTCTGCGCAGAACGGGCGAAAGTTTCACGATACTGCGGGAACACTTCAACCAGCACCGGCAAGAGCTTGGCGCGAATGCGGTTGCGCGTGAAATCCATGGCTTGATTCGTCGGGTCTTCCACCCAGCCTTGACCAAGATTTGCACTCCCTGGCTCGCGGGCTTTCAGTGCCACACTCG
>JAAUOI010000158.1 GCA_012036375.1 Allobrachymonas sp.
ATGCCACGAAGGCCAAGCCATCGCCTTCGAGCTTTTGCATGATGAAGCCTTCGCCGCCGAAAAAGCCTACGCCGAGTTTTTGCTGGAACGCAATGCCAAGGCTCACGCCGCGCGCTGCGGCCAAGAACGCATCTTTTGGCAGAGCAAAGTGCCGCCGAGCTCGCGCAGATTCATGGGCAAAATCTTGCCGGGGTAGGGTGCGGCAAAAGCGACGCGCTGCTTGGCCTGCGCTTGGTTGGCATAAATCGTGGTGAACAGCGATTCGCCAGTCACGAGACGTTTGCCTGCGCCCATGAGCTTGCCAAAAAACGCCGGTTTGCGCCGAGCCGTCGCCAAACACCGTGTCCATGCCGATGCCCGCGTCCATGAACATCATCGAGCCCGCTTCGCCAATCGCCGCCTCGCCCGGATCGAGCTCAATCTCCACAAATTGCATTTCTGCGCCACGAATCTCGTAATCAATCACATCCATTGCCATGAAGCTCTCCTTGCGAAAAAGGCGATTGTGCCAGCAGTCTGTGACCTACCTTGGCCATCACGCGCATACATTGCACTACGATGCTGCCATGCTTCAAAGTTTAAAAATCATCGCTGGTCTGCTGCTGTTGGGCTATGGTGCGATTTGCCTGCTCTTGTTTTAGGCCAACGATCTCTGATTTATCACCCGCAGCCACGCAGCGTGAGCGCTGTGCCGCTGATGCAAATGGTCAGCGGTGAGGTGCAATTGAATGTGTCGCATGCGCCCCGCGCATCTGCGCAAGCCGTGATTTATTTTGGTGGCAATGCAGAGGATGTGTCGGCCAGCTTGCCGCAGCTTGCGGCCGCTTTTCCGCAAGCTGCCGTGTATGCCTTGCATTACCGGGGCTATGGCGGCAGCCAAGGTCAGCCCAGCGAAGCGGCGCTGTTTGCCGATGGATTGGCGTTGCATGCGGCGGTGGCTCAAAAGCATGCGCAGATCATCGTGATCGGGCGCAGCTTGGGCTCGGGCGTGGCGGTCTATGTGGCGAGCCGGCGGGCTGTGCAGCGCGTGGTGCTGGTGACGCCATATTCAAGCATTGCAGATGTGGCGGCGGCGCAGTTTCCTTGGATTCCTGTGCGATGGCTTCTGAAAGATCCATTCGACTCTGTGCAGCATGTGGCGAACGTGAAAGCGCCCGTGCGCATCGTGGCGGCGCAACGCGATGAAGTGATTCCCGCTTGGAGCACGCAGAAGCTTTTTGAAGCAATTCCAGCGGCGCTGCGCTCACAGCATGTGATGACTGGCGCTGGGCACAATGATTTGAGTCAATTTCCAGAGTATGCAAAGCTGCTTAATCAGCCTTAAGGTGCAATCCATACACTATGAATTCAATAGCATTCAGCGCATATTCTATGCCGGCTAGATGTCAATTTGGCCTAAAAAATTGCCCCTGGCAAGGGTTTATCCGCTGTCTGCGCGATGAACTATTGCTGCACGCTGGCATCTTCTGAACTCCCACTGCCTCACAACCCATTTCTACAGGAGCACTCCATGACCCCGATCACCCCCGGCAAACGCCTCACCGCCGCAGATTTTGACCAAGAGCTTTTGATTTTGTTTGATGCCTATGTGCATGGCGGCATGGATCGCCGTGGCTTTTTGCAGCAGGCAGAAAAGTTTGCCAAAGGCGGCTTGACGGCGGCGGCGATTTTGGCCTCACTCCAGCCGAATTTCGCTGCCGCCCAAGTCGTCCCCAAAGACGATGCGCGGCTCAAAACCGAAACCGTCACCGTCAATTCCCCCGATGGCTATGGCAGCATCAAAGCCTATGTGGCCAAGCCCGCTAACTCCTCGGGCAAACTCCCCGCCGTGCTCGTGATCCATGAAAATCGCGGCCTCAATCCGCACATTGAAGACATCACGCGCCGCATCGCGCTCGACGGCTATGTAGCTTTCGCCCCCGATGCGCTCACCTCTTTGGGCGGCTATCCGGGCGATGAAGACAAAGCCCGCGCGGATTTTGCAAAATTAGATCAGGCCAAAACGCGCAACGACTTTCTCGCTAGCTACGCCCATCTCAAAGCCCGCGCCGATGTCACTTCAAAAATCGGCGCAGTGGGCTTTTGCTATGGCGGCGGCATGGTGCATTTCCTCTCAACGCGCTTGCCCGATTTGGCAGCTGGCGTGCCGTTTTATGGCAACCATCCTGCGGCTGAAGAGGCTGTCAAAGTCAAATCGCCTCTGCAAATTCACTTCGCTGGCATTGATGAGCGCATCAACGCCGCTTGGCCAGCATATGAGGCCGCGCTCAAAGCCGCAGGCGCTCGTTATGCAGCGCACATCTACGCAGGCACGCAACACGGTTTCAACAACGACACCACGCCGCGCTTTGACGCGGCTGCGGCCAAACTGGCGTGGGAGCGGACTCTTTCGTTCTTTAAGCAGCATTTGGTTTAACTGAGATTGTCCATGAGGTGGCGCTTCGTGCCTACATGGGCTCGCGTAGCTGCTTCTCGGTCATTTTTGCCCTTATTTTCTCAGCCGTAGCACCGCTACGACTGAGAAAATGCGGCCAAAACTGCCTCGAAAACCCGCTCGCGATAGTCCCAAGCCCTAACGGGAAATCTGGCTTTAATTTTTTGCTGGTATCTGACGGCTTGTGGTTTGTTCTCGCAAGCAGGTCAGGTTGACAACTATCACAACCCAGTGCCAACGAGCAGGCATCTCCCTGTGGGACTTTTTATGTGATGACTGTGCGCATCAACGCGGGTGTGATGCAGCCAACAATCAGAATCCAGCTTTGAAATTGTGCAGCCAGCCTAGGCCGCCAGATGTGCCTCCTGGCTGGCCACCATTTTTAGGGCGATATTCACAACCAATCCAGCCTTGCCAGTTGCACTGCGTGCCCACCTCATCTATAACAGTGAACAAATAATCGTAGTTCAACTCGCCTCTATCTGGCTCATGCCGCTGTGGTACACCAGCGATTTGAAAATGGCCGACATTGCCAGTGGGCAGGTATTTGCGAATCTTCATCGCCACATCGCCTTCGACGATTTGGCAGTGATACAGATCCATTTGCACTTTGAGATGACGAGCGCCCACTTCTTCAATGATTTCGTGCGCATGATCTTGGCGGTTCAAAAAGAATCGCGGAATATCGCGGGTGTTGATGGGTTCAATCAACACATCAAGCCCTGACTTGGCGGCAAGAGAAGCTGCCCAACGAAGGTTGCTCACGTAAGTGGCTTGTACGTCTTCGCGGCTCAAACCTTCAGGAATCAGTCCGGCCATGAGGTGGATGCGGGGCGATTTCAAAACCTCGGCGTAGCGCAAGGCCAGCTCAATGCCCGCTTTGAATTCTGCCTCTCTGCCAGGTATGCAGGCTGTGCCGCGCATGCCCTGGGTATCCCAAGCCGCAGCGATGCTGTCCGCATCCGTGCCGCCCGCAGGCGCATTGAAAAGCACTTGTTGTAAGTCGTTGGCTTTGAGTCGAGCTGCGAGTTCGACCTGAGGGTAAGCGTAGGGAAATAGATACTCTACAGCCTTGAATCCATCATGTGCCGCCGCTTCAAAGCGCTCTAAAAACGGCAGTTCAGGATACATCATCGATAAATTAGCAGCAAATTGAAGCCTACTCATTCTTGTCTACTTTCGTTAAACGTATCGCTCATGTCCTTAAGCTTCTTTTTTCGGTAGTTCAATGCCGGGGAATATTTTAATCACCGCACTGTCATCTTCCTTGGCAAAGCCTGCGGTCGATGCTTGCATGAACATTTGATGCGCTGTCGAGGACAGCGGCAGCGGGAATTTGCTCGCACGCGCCATATCCAGCACGAGCCCCAAGTCTTTCACGAAAATATCCACGGCTGAAAGTGGTGTGTAATCCGCAGCCAGCACATGCGCCATGCGGTTTTCAAACATCCAGCTGTTACCCGCGCTATGAGTGATCACCTCATACAGCGCTTTTGCATCGACACCCTCGCGCAAGCCCAGCGCCATCGCCTCAGCTGCTGCGGCGATATGCACGCCCGCCAGCAATTGATTGATGATCTTCACCTTGCTGCCCGCGCCCGCTTTATCGCCCAGCTTGTAAAGCGTGCCAGCCATCGCACGCAGACAAGGCTCGGCGACGGCATACGCCTGAGGTTTGCCCGCGCTCATCATCGTCATTTCGCCGCTAGCCGCGCGGGCTGCGCCGCCAGAAATCGGTGCGTCAATATACAAAATACCCATCGCCTCCAGCCGAGCTTCCATTGCGATTGACCAATTCGGATCTACAGTAGAGCACATCACAAACACGCTGCCAGGCTTCATGGCTCGTGCACAACCTTTTTCGCCAAAAAGCAAATCCTCTGTTTGTGCGGCGTTCACCACGACCGACACAATCACTTGGCAGTTGTGAGCCAAGTCTGCCGGTGATGTGCATGCCGTGCCACCCTCTCGTGCAAATGCAGCAGACACTTCGCTTCGGACATCGAACACAAAGGGCGAATAACCCGCGCGGCGCAGGGATTTGGCCATGCCACTGCCCATGGCACCAAGGCCAATCAATCCAACCGATGCTTTGATCATGTAGCTAATGGACATAAAGCGGTCATCCTAGTTCAAACAAGACGAGAAAGCCAATCGTATCTCTTTGCGGTTGCGAGCAGTCTGTTACGGTAAACCTTGGCTCAAGCCGTCTGATAAAAGCAATCAGGGCACAGCGCCCGATAGCGCGTGTTGCCGCCGATTAAGACCTGAGAGCCTTCCAAGATTCGGTTGCCCTCATCATCAAAGCGCGCATTCATGCTGGCTTTTTTGCCGCAGTCACAAATCGTTTTCATCTCTTCGACATCGTCTGCCAAGGTCAGCAGGGCAGCCGAGCCGGGGAAGGCTTTGCCTTGGAAATCACTACGAATGCCGTAACACATCACGGGCGTGCGGTGCTCATGCGCCCAGCGGTGCAATTCTTCAACTTGTTGAAGGGTTAAAAATTGTGCTTCATCAATCAAAACGCAGGCTAATTTTGCAATCCTGTGCTGCAATTGGGTGGCGGCGATACGCTCGGTGATACGTTGCTCTGCGTTGAACGTTGTGGCCTCGCGCGTGAGACCTAGGCGAGAGGCGATATTGCCTTTGCCATCGCGGTTGTCCAGCTCGGCCGTGAGCAGGGCGACTTGCATGCCGCGCTCTTCGTAGTTGAAGGCGGCTTGCAGGAGGGCTGTGGATTTGCCAGCGTTCATCGCGGCATAGCGGAAATACAGTTTGGCCATATTCGTTTGTCTAGGTAACGCGAAAACCGCGAAAAGAACGCAAAAAACGCGAAAAAATCAGTGGGAAGGTTCAAAAATCACTTTAGAAGTTTTGATATTCATGGAAATGATTAGCCATTTCTTTTTGCGATTTTCGCGTTCTTTTCGCGTTTTTCGCGTTACCTTGTATGCTGCAACCAAACTTCTTAGGAAATTTATGGCCATCTTCAGTCAAGACGCACTCAACCCCGGTGTGAAAAAGCGTGAGGTGTTTGGCTGGGCGATGTATGACTTTGCCAATTCGGGCTACACCACGGTGGTAATCACGGCTGTGTACGCCACGTATTTCGTCGGTGGCATTGCGCAAAAGGCTGAGTGGGCCACCTTTGCTTGGACTCTTGCGCTGTCGATCTCTTATGCCATCGTCATGCTTACCATGCCCAGCATCGGTGCGTATGCCGACATGCGGGCTGCGAAAAAGCGGCTCTTGATGATTTTCACGGCGGGCTGCGTGGTTGGTACGCTCGGTCTGGCATTCACGGGGCCGGGCACAGTTGCGTTGGCGTTTTGTCTCATCATCATTTCCAATTTGTTTTATAGCTATGGCGAAACGCTCACTGCAGCCTTTCTGCCCGAGCTGGCCAAACCTGACGCTTTAGGCAAGGTAAGCGGCTGGGGCTGGAGCTTTGGCTATTTTGGTGGCATGCTCGCTTTGGGCATTTGCTTAGGCTACGTGCTTTGGGCGCAGGGTCAAGGTATGTCGGCAGATCAATTCGTTCCTGTGACGATAGTGATCACGGCCTTGATTTACGGCGCGGCAGCCTTGGTCACGTTCAAGCTTCTGAGCGAGCGAGCCATGCCAAAGCCCGACGCGATGCAAACAAGTGGTTTTAAAGCCTCTTTTGCCCAGCTTAAAACCAGCCTTGCGCAGCTCAAAAACTTCCCGGATTTCAAGACGCTGCTGCTATGCGCGGTGTTTTACCAAGGCGGTGTGATGGTGGCGATTTCGATTGCGGCAATTTATGCCGAGCAGGTGATTGGCTTTCAACCGCAAGAGACGATGATGCTGATTTTTGCGCTGAACCTAGCGGCGGCGGTGGGCGCGTTTGCGTTTGGCTATTTTCAGGATCGCGTGGGGCACAAGATCGGGCTGGGCGTGACGCTGCTGGGCTGGATCGCCACTTGCGCCATCGCCGCGCTGACTACCACCAAGGGCGGCTTTTGGTATGCCGCCGCGCTCGCGGGCATTTGCATGGGTTCGAGCCAGTCGGCTGGCCGTGCGATGGCAGGGCTTTTCGCACCCCAAGCCCAGCTCGCAGAGTTCTACAGCCTCTGGGGCTTTGCCACGCGATTGGCCAGCATCATCGGGCCGCTGGCCTATGGCTCGATGACTTGGGCGACGGGGGGCAATCAGCGCATGGCGATTGCTTCGACCTCGGTGTTGTTCATCGCGGGTTTGATCGTATTGGCTCGGATTGATGTGGAGCGGGGCAAAGGCTGCAGCTGCTTGATTGGTTGGGATTCGTAGCCGAGGCAGATTGTTCTCGTTGGGTGGCCGGTAGGCATCCTGTGCGCAAGGACTCTTGTGCGCTTTACGGAATTCGAGTAAATTTACTACAAATATAATAGCACTCCGCGCACATTTTATGCCGGCTAGAGGCTGAAAACGCTGGCGGATTCAACTACGAAGTGCGTCAGTGGGTAGTTTAATCGGAGTCAATTTCAAGCCATAGAACACCTCGTGAGGTGTTTTGTATCCCAAGCATT